>NZ_JBHVRW010000030.1:0-99843 GCF_042885475.1 Streptomyces sp. NPDC058051 | reverse complement strand
CGATCCGCACCGCGGTGCGGATCGAGCCGGTCCGGCGCCCGGTCCGCCCCGCGGGGGCTCTCAGGTGTTGGACGCGCCCGGACGCCCGTCCACGTACGCCAGCAGCGCCTCCGCCTCCGCCCGGCGGGCCCGGCCCGTCTCGTCCGGTTCCCCGGCCCCGTACGCGTCAAGGACGCCCCGGGCCCGCGTCCGGGCGGCGTCCGGACGGTTCAGGTCCGCCTCCAGCCACGCCGCCATCAGCTCGGCGGCCGTGCGCAGGTCGAGGAAGTCCGGGCCCGCCTCCGTGAAACCGGCGACCGCCCGGTGCACATGACCGAGCGCCTCCTCGAACTCCGGCGCCGCACCCGGCTCGCCCTCGCAGACATGGGCGATCAACTCGCCGGTCTGGCGGTGGGTGTCCGCGAGTTCCGCCAGCAGCCCGGGTGCCTCCTCCACGGGGCGGGCCTCCAGCGCAGCCTCGCACTCCCGCGCCGCCGCCGCCATGAACGCCCGTGCCGCCTCCGGTCCCGGCCGGCCCTCCCGGATCGCGATCCAGGCCCGCACCCGCAGCGTCCGGACCAGCGCGGGGACGTCGCCCAGCGCGCGCCAGAGCTCCCCGGCCCTCGCGTACGCCTGCTCCGCCTCGGAGTCGAGACCGGACTGGTAGAGCGCCTGCGCGGCACGATGGGCGAGCATGGCGTGGTCCTGCTGCTCGGGCCAGTGGCGGGCGATGTCCGCCGCCTCCAGCCAGTGCCGCGCCGCGTCCCGCGGCTCGTCGAGCGCGGTGAGGGAGTCACCGAGCCACCAGAGCGTCTGGACGACCATGCCGTCGCCGTGCTCCTCGGCTGTGATGTCCGGCAGCACGGCCTCCAGCACGGCCGCCGCCTCCGCGGCCCGGCCCAGCCTCAGCAGCCAGCCGCCGAGCTGATGGCGGGCGTGGACCCCGAGTGTCGCGCTCTCACCCGACTCGTCGGCCCAGTGCGAGGCGTCCAGCGCGTGCCCGGTCGCCTCGTCGAACTGCCCGGTTTCACCGAGGATTTCGGCGAGCCGGAGATGCAGCCGGGCCCTTCCGGGCGCCGTGACGAACTCCGCCCCGTGTGCCAGGGCGGCCCGTGCGGCGCGTTCCGCCCGCGCGAGGTCGCCGGCCTGGGCGGCGATACCGGCCGTCTTGGCCTCGTACTCGACGGCGTACCACGGCAGCCCGGCGGCATGGGCCCCGGCGGCGGCCCGCTCGTACAGCTCCGACGCGCCCGGGACGTCGCCCCGGTACGCGGCGACGTCACCGAGAAGGTCCAGCGCCTCCGCGATCCGGATGGCCGTCCTGTCCTCCGGACGCAGGGGCTCGGCGAACGCGAGCAGTTCCCGCGCGCCCTGTTCGAGGCCGGCGACGGCGGCCCCGGCGGACTCCTCGTCCGTGGCTTCCTGCACCAGCCTGCCGAGCACACGGGCCCGGCACGCCAGCACCGCGCCCGCCTGACGGGCGGTGGCCTCGCCCCGGGCGCGCAGAGCGAGGACCCGTTCCAGACCCGAGGCGATCTCGGCCAGGGCCCCGTCGGCGTGGCCGGGCTCCAGCGAGCGGGCGTACGCCGCCCGGGCCGCCGCGGCCACGGCCTCGCCCGGGTCACCCGCCGCCTCGTACAGGGCGGCGGCAGCCTCGAAAGCCGCCGTCGCCTCGGCGGGCGGCAGGGAACCGTCCATCGCCCGGTGGTCCTCGACGCAGGCGCGGTCGTGGTCGGACAGCCCGGCCGCGCCGCCGTCCGACGCGTCGGCCCGGCGGGCGACGGCCCGCCAGGCAGCCGCGGCGTGTGGGTGCTGGGCCTCGGAGAGGCGGTGGGCCTCGGCCAGCAGACCGGGCAGGTCGGACGGTGCGTCCGTCCGCGTCCGGGGAGCCGTTCCCGGGGCGGTGTACGGCTCCTCGGGCGGAGCGGTGAGGCGCACGGCCCGTACGCCGAGCGGAAGCCGTTCCAGCAGCGGCTGCCGGTCCAGGCACTCCCGTACCAGCCCACTGACGTGCGCCGTCCCGTTGCGCTCGTCGAACCGGGCCGCCAGCGCGAGTGCCCGCGTACGGGCGTGTGCGGCCAGCGCGGAGGCGGTCCAGTCGGTTCCCGCGGGCCCCGGCACCGACTGCCCGCCGTGGCCGCGCGAGGTCAGCCGGTCCATCAGCAGGGCGGTGACGGCCAGGAAGTCCATCAGGCTGCCGGGGTTACCGCTGTCGGTGAAGTACGCGGGCCGCTCGGCGATGATCTCCAGGGCTCGGGCCTCGTTGCCGGTCAGGGCGCAGAACTCGATGTGCCGGGCCACCGAGTTGCGCATGCTCTCCATCGGCCGGACCAGCCGGTACCCGCGCAGATGATGGGCGCGGGCCTGCTCCGCACGGCCCGTCCGCAGCAGCGGGAGCAGCGAGGCCGCCAGCACGGCATGGGGCTCGTGGGCGCAGGTGTGCTCGCCGCCCAGCACCGGGGCCCAGGTTTCCAGGGCCTCGGCGTCCAGGCCCCGCAGCACCTGCCAGTCGCCCTGCTCGTGCAGCTCACAGGCGTGGCAGTTGGCCATCCGGTCCCGGTCGGCCGCCTGCCAGGCGGCATACGCGCGCTCGGCCCGCGCCAGATCGCCCACATGCCGGGCGATCTCCAGCTCGCCCTGGCGCACGGCGCGTTCGGAATGACCGGCGAGCCGGTAGCGGTGCTCCATCTCGCCCTGCCACTTCTCGATGGCGGCGAGCGGGATGTGCGGCTGGTCGGTCATGGAGCTGGAGACCCACTTGAACATCCAGAACAGATGGTGGGTCATGTACTCGCTGAACACGCCCGGCTGTTCGTCCCACATGCGCAGCAGCCGCGCGAAGGGCACGAACATCTTGTCCTTCTCGGAGCTGTAGTTGTAGGCCTGCATCTGGTGGGTGAGCGCCTCGACGACCAGGGCGCTGTCCCCGGTCTGCTCGGCCTCGGTCAGCAGCCGTTCCGCGCGGGCGTTGCGCGCGGGGCCCTCCGGCTCCTCCTCGTTCTCCCGCAGGGCCCGGCGGATCGTGGTGACGTCGGGACTCATCGGCTGTCCTCCTGGGGGTCCGCGGGGGAGTGTCCTGGTGGTGCGGGATGGGTGGCCCACTCCAGCAGGCCGAGGAACGCCCGGTTCAGCAGCGCGGAATCGGCGGGCCGCAGCGGGCGCTGCGCCATCAGCAGCGCCTGCCCGTACAGTGCCTCCGTCGCGGTCGCGGCCAGCTCCGGACTGTCCAGCGAACTGATCCGCCGGATCAGCGGATTGAGATGGTTCAGCACGAGCCGGGCGCGCGGCGCACTGCCGCGCAGCGAGCCGAGAATGCCCGCCCACAGATCGTCCGCCTGTTCCTCCGCCTCGGCACGGGCCTGCTCATGACGGGCCGCGCGGTCGTCGAGATGCAGCGCGGGCACGGTCAGCGGATGGAAGGCGCGCAGCGCCACGTCGCAGCCGAGCGGGTCCAGCCTGGTGCGGGCCGTGGCCAGGAAGGCACCGAGCGCCAGCTCCTGCTCCGGATCGACGGAGTCCAGATGCGCGGTGACGGTATCGGCGTCCAGCTCCGCGACCGTGGTACCCGGCCGGACCGAGGGCAGCCGCTCGACCAGTTCGGTGTCGTACGTGTAGCCGCCGTTGACCACCCCGATGCCCTGCGCGGACGCGATCGGCGCGACCTGCCGGAACTCCTCCACGGTCCGCGTGAAGTGCACCACCGGATGGCGCCGGGCGAACTCCTCCAGTGACAGACGCCCGTCCGTCGTCTCGAACGGCAGCCACGGCAGCATCGTGCGCAGCATGTCGCTGTCGTGCCGGGCGAGCGACTTCACCCCGAGATGGTGTACGGAGAGGAACTCCGCGAGCCGCTCCGGATCACCGGCTGCGAGCCCCGTGAGCCAGCCCCTGATCCGGTCGCCGAGCGCCTCCCGTACGGCGGAGAGGGTCTCGTCCGCGTACAGCGCCTCGCGCGACGCGGTGGGCCGCAGACTGTCCGTGTCGATGACACAGCGCACGAAGAACGCCCAGTCGGGGAGCAGTTCCTCGGCCCGTTCCGTCAGCAGCATCCCCTTCAGATGCACCCGGTGGCCCGCGCGCTGCGCCGGACTCACGGCGGACGGCAGCACGTAGGCGACACCGCGGATCCCGGCGAGCGGCAGATCCAGATCGATCGCGTCCAGTGGCGAGAAACCGAACTGCTCGTGGCAGTGGCGGGCGAGTGCCACCCGCCGCGCGGCCGGGCTCGGACACGGACGGTCCCACGGCGCCGGTAGATCGGTGACGGCGGCCTCGCCGACCCGTACGTCGTACGGCAGGAGCGAACCGAAGTCACGGGCGAGGGCGAGGACCCGCTCCTCGGCGAGCCACTCCCCGCTGCCGGCACGGGCGGTCAGGTGCACGGTGGTGCCGGGCTCCGGGCGGGCGCTGTCGGGCAGCGTACGGACGGTGTACGAACCGTCGTCGCGGGCGCACCACTCCACGGGCGGCGCACCGGGCGTCCGCGCCGACCGGCTGACCACCCGGATCTCGGCCGCGACGACGAAGCAGGCCAGCAGGCCGATACCGAACTGGCCGAGGAACTCGGCGCGTGCCGAGGCCAGTCCCTCGGCGCCGTCGCGTTTGGAACTGCGGCCGATCGTCGCGAGCAGGCTGTGCACATCGGTCTCGGTCAGACCGATCCCGCTGTCCTCGACCCGCAGCCGTCCGCCGTCCGCGTACAGCCGCACCAGGGCGGGCGCGTCCGGCTGCTCGGCGCGGCGGGCCGTGATCGCGTCCACCGCGTTCTGCAGCAGCTCACGGAGGTAGACACGGGGTGAGGAGTAGAGATGGTGGGAGAGGAGGTCGACCAGTCCGCGCAGATCCACCTGGAAGGTGTGCGGGGAACGGCCGGAGCCGGAGAAGGAATCGGAGTGTTCGGAGGGCGCGGAGTTCGCTGAGGTGTCAGATGTCATCGTCGCAGCGCCGGTGGGGGGACGGGCGACGGCGCGGGTCGGGCGATCCCTCGAAGGTGATCGCGAGCCGGAAGCGGGGGAGCCGATCCTAGAGGCGTGGCGATCCTTCTCACCAGGGGATTCCGGCGTTCCGCGTGGTGCCCGCCGGACATCTGTCAGTGGTGTGGTGTGCAATGGATCGCGTGTCCGCGTTCGATGAACCCCTCAAGAAGCTGCTCGGCGGAGCCACCGCGAAGGTGATGGCCGACCACCTCGACCTGCACACGGTCGGTGATCTGCTGCACCACTACCCGCGCCGGTACGAGGAGCGCGGCCGGCTCACGGCGTTGACCGACCTCCCACTGGAGGAGCACGTGACGGTGGTCGCCCAGGTCGCCGACGCCCGCGTCATGATGTTCAACAACGGCCGCGGCAAACGCCTCGAAGTGACCCTCACCGACGGCAGCGGCCGTCTCCAGCTGGTCTTCTTCGGCCATGGCGTCCACAAGCCGCACAAGGAGCTGCTGCCCGGCCGCCGGGCCATGTTCGCGGGCAAGGTCTCCGTCTTCAACCGGAAGATGCAGCTGGCCCACCCGACGTACCAGCTGCTGGACACCGAGTCCATCGACGGGGCCGAGGCCACCGAGGCGGTGGACGCCTTCGCCGGGCGCCTCCTGCCGATCTACCCGGCCTGCAAGCAGATGGACTCGTGGCGGATCGCCAAGGCCGTCGACACCGTGCTGCCGAGCGCGCGGGAGGCCGTCGACCCGCTGCCGCCCGCTCTGCGCGAGGGCCGCGGTTTCACTCCGCTCCCGGAAGCGCTGCTGAAGGTCCACCGGCCGCAGACCAAGGCGGACATCGCGCAGGCCAGGGACCGGCTGAAGTGGGACGAGGCGTTCGTCCTCCAGGTCGCGCTGGCCCGCCGCAGACACGCCGACACCCAGCTCCCGGCCGTGGCCCGCGGACGCCGGGCCGGCGGACTGCTCGACGCCTTCGACGCCAAGCTGCCGTTCACCCTCACGGAGGGCCAGGAGAAGGTCTCCGAGGAGATCTTCGACGACCTGGCGGCCGAGCACCCGATGCACCGGCTGCTCCAGGGCGAGGTGGGCAGTGGCAAGACGATGGTCGCGCTGCGCGCGATGCTGGGCGTCGTCGACGCGGGCGGGCAGGCCGCCATGCTCGCGCCCACCGAGGTGCTCGCCCAGCAGCACCACCGGTCCATCACCGAAATGATGGGCGAGCTGGCCGAGGGAGGCATGCTCGGCGGCTCCGAGCAGGGCACGAAGGTGGTGCTGCTCACCGGTTCCATGGGAGTGGCGGCCCGCCGCCGGGCACTGCTCGACCTCGTCACCGGCGAGGCCGGGATCGTGATCGGCACACACGCGCTGATCGAGGACAAGGTGCGGTTCCACGACCTGGGCCTGGTCGTCGTCGACGAACAGCACCGCTTCGGCGTGGAGCAGCGCGACGCCCTGCGCTCGAAGGGGCAGCAGCCGCCGCACCTGCTCGTCATGACGGCGACCCCGATTCCCCGCACGGTCGCCATGACCGTCTTCGGCGACCTGGAGACCTCCGTACTGGACCAGCTCCCGGCCGGCCGCTCGCCGATCGCCAGCCATGTCGTACCCGCCAAGGACAAGCCGCACTTCCTCAGCCGCGCCTGGGAGCGCGTCCGGGAAGAAGTGGAGAAGGGGCACCAGGGCTACGTCGTCTGCCCCCGCATCGGCGACGACGCCGAGGACGAGCCGGCGGGCACGAAGGGGAAGAAGACGGCCGAGGAGGACGGCGAGAAGCGACCGCCGCTCGCCGTCCTGGAGATCGCCGCACAGCTCGCCGAGGGCCCGCTCGCCGGCCTGCGCGTCGAGGTGCTGCACGGCAGGATGAACCCCGACGACAAGGACGACGTGATGCGGCGGTTCGCCGCGGGCCAGGTCGACGTCCTCGTCGCCACCACGGTCATCGAGGTCGGGGTCAACGTCCCCAACGCCACCGTCATGGTGATCATGGACGCCGACCGGTTCGGGGTGTCCCAGCTGCACCAGCTGCGCGGCCGGGTCGGCCGCGGCTCCGCCGCCGGACTCTGCCTGCTGGTCAGCGAGGCCCACGAGGCCAGTCCGGCCCGGGCCCGGCTCTCGGCCGTCGCCGCCACGCTCGACGGCTTCGAACTGTCCCGGATCGACCTCGAACAGCGCCGCGAGGGCGATGTCCTCGGCCAGGCCCAGTCCGGGGTCCGTTCCTCGCTGCGGATGCTCACCGTCATCGACGACGAGGAGGTCATCGCCGCCGCCCGCGAGGAGGCCGCCGCGGTCGTCGCCGCCGACCCGGATCTGGAGCACCTGCCCGAGCTGCGGACCGCGCTGGACGCGCTGCTCGACAAGGAACGCGAGCAGTACCTCGACAAGGGGTGACGGGTGCGCGGGCCCGATCCGTCCCGACGCCATATCGTGGGGGCACGGCGCCGCAGCACCCTGTGGGCCGCCCACGAACCGAGGACCAGACACCCATGACCCGCGTGATCGCCGGCTCGGCCGGCGGACGCCGCCTGGCCGTGCCGCCCGGCACCGGCACCCGCCCCACCTCCGACCGTGCACGCGAGGGCCTCTTCTCCACCTGGGAGGCGCTGCTGGGCAGCTTCCAGGGCACCCGTATCGCGGATCTGTACGCGGGCTCGGGCGCCGTCGGCCTGGAGGCGCTCTCCCGCGGCGCGGTCCACGCCCTGCTCGTCGAGGCCGACCCCAAGGCAGTCCGCACCGTCCGGGACAACGTCCGCACGCTCGGCCTGCCCGGCGCCGAGGTCCGCACCGGCAGAGCCGAACAGATCGTGACGGGCCCGGCGCCGGCGGCGCCGTACGACGTGGTGTTCCTGGACCCGCCGTATGCCGTGACCGACGGCGATCTTGGCGAGATACTCGTCACACTCCGTGCCCAGGGGTGGCTCACGGACGATGCCCTCGTCACCGTGGAACGGAGCACCAGAGGCGGAGAATTCGGCTGGCCCGAGGGATTCGAGCCACTGCGGGCCCGTCGCTACGGCGAAGGAACGCTTTGGTACGGTCGCGCCGCCTCACTGTGCGAAGACGCACGATGACCGGACCGGAGAGCGAGGGAATCAAGTTGCGCCGCGCCGTCTGTCCGGGGTCCTTCGACCCCATCACCAACGGACACCTCGACATCATTGGCCGCGCCTCGAAGCTGTACGACGTCGTACACGTCGCGGTGATGATCAACCAGTCCAAGAAGGGCCTGTTCACGATCGAGGAGCGGATCGACCTGATCCGTCAGGTCACCGCGGAATTCGGCAACGTCCAGGTCGAGTCCTTCCACGGCCTCCTGGTCGACTTCTGCAAGCAGCGCGACATCCCGGCGATCGTGAAGGGCCTGCGGGCCGTCAGCGACTTCGACTACGAACTCCAGATGGCCCAGATGAACAACGGCCTCTCCGGCGTCGAGACGCTTTTCGTACCGACGAATCCCACATACAGCTTCCTGTCGTCCTCCCTGGTCAAGGAGGTCGCCACCTGGGGCGGCGACGTCTCCCACCTGCTGCCCCCGGTGGTCCACGACGCCCTCACCGAGCGTCTCGCCCAGCGCTGAAGCACTGACGTTCCGTCACCAGGTGTCGGGCGGGCACCGACTGGCCGTACAGTCGTCCCGTCCGTCTCCAATCGGCTGTAGAGAGTGGCGAGCACACGGTGGACGTGCAGAAGAAGCTGGACGAGATCGTCGAGGCGGTCGGGAGCGCCCGGTCCATGCCCATGTCGGCCTCGTGCGTGATCAACCGCGCCGAGCTGCTCGCGATGCTCGAAGAGGTGCGCGAGGCCCTGCCCGGCTCGCTCGCCCACGCCCAGGAGCTCATCGGCGGCCAGGAGCAGATGGCCGAGCAGGCCCGCCAGGAGGCCGGACGGATCATCGAGACCGCACACGCCGAGCGCACCTCGCTGATCTCCGAGACCGAGGTCGCCAGGCAGGCCCGCAGCGAGGCCGACCGCATGCTCGGCGAGGCCCGCCGGGAGGCCCAGGAGGTCAGGGCCGAGGCCGACGAGTACGTCGACAGCAAGCTCGCCAACTTCGAGGTCGTCCTCACCAAGACCATCGGGTCCGTCGACCGGGGCCGCGAGAAGCTGCTCGGCCGGGGCCAGGCCTTCGACGAGCAGGGATACGAGGATCCCGACTTCGCCGAGGCCCCCGAGCGCAGCACCGACCCGGCCACGCTGCAGCGCCGCGCCGACGAGTACGTCGACACCAAGCTCGGCGCCTTCGAGGCCGTGCTGGCCAAGACCCTGGAGGCGGTCGGCCGCGGCCGGCAGAAGCTGCACGGCCGGGTTCCCACCGACGAACTCGGCGCCCACATGGCCGCCCAGGACGCGGCGGGCAACCAGGGGCGGATCAGCGACGAGGACCACTGGGCCGGCCTCGCCGAGCTCACCACCCCGGAGCCGCAGCCGGTGCACCAGCAGGTCCAGCCGCACTTCCCCGCCCAGGCCCAGCCGGCCTACGCGGAGACGTACGCGTACCAGGAGCAGCCGCAGCAGGACGTCTACGGCTACCAGCAGCAGCCGGACCCGTACGCCGCCTACCAGCAGCAGGACGCCGCCTACCCGCAGCAGGACTACGACCAGAGCCAGTCCCAGGTCCCGGTCCAGGGGTACGACGGCTGGCAGCAGCAGGCCGTGCAGCCCCATCAGCCGCTCCAGCCGCAGGGCGAGAGCGCCCTCGACGAGACCAGCCTGTTCGACACCAGCATGATCGACCTGAACCAGCTCCACCGGTACGAACAGGGGCGCTGACCGGGCGGGACGGCGGCCCGGGGACTTCCGGCCCCGGACCGGACCGGGGACCGCCGGGATCGGATCGGCGGCTGTTCGGGCCGACGTCCGGTACCGGACCGGATCGGGTGGCTGGGCGCACCGCATCGGGGGCGGGCGGACCGGATTGGGAGCTGGGCGGCGCGTCCAGTATCCTGGCTCTTCGGTCGCGCTAGGTCCGCGATCCCGGCTGCCCGTTTCGATCCCGATTCAGGTCGGCCCTTCCGCGACGTGCGACGCACATGATTCCGAAAGCAGGAAAAGCCCTGAACGGCCACCTCGACCACCGAAACCCCCTCGTGTTCGACACACACGAGCTGGGTCGGCGTCCCGGTGCCCTCCAGCGGCTGACCCGCTCGGTGGAGGCGCCCGGTACACCGGCCCTCGGCATCGACGGAGTCATCGGTGTGCCGGAAGGCGCACCCGTGGAGCTGGACCTCCGTCTCGAATCGGTCATGGAGGGTGTGCTTGTCACAGGCACCGCCCGTGCGTCGGTCGAGGGGGAGTGCGTAAGGTGTCTGGAGCCGCTGCGCCAAGAGGTCGTGGCGGACTTCCAGGAGCTGTTCTCGTACCCTGACGCCGATGACCGGGGCCGCAGCAAGGCGGCACCGGCCGACGACGCCGAGGACGACGAGGACAGGCTCTACATCGAGGACGGCCTGTTCGACCTCGAACCTGTGCTGCGTGATGCGGTGGTGCTCGCACTGCCGATGCAGCCGGTGTGCCGGGAGTCCTGCGCCGGTCTGTGTTCCGAATGCGGAATCAGGCTGGACGAGAACCCCGGTCACCACCACGATGCCGTCGACATCCGTTGGGCGGCATTGCAAGGACTCGCCGAGACCGTTCAGGACGGCGAGAAGGACAACATGGGCGGCGCCGAAGCGGGCGTCGACGAGAAGCAGGAGAAGTAGCCGTGGCTGTTCCGAAGCGGAAGATGTCGCGCAGCAACACGCGCCACCGCCGGTCGCAGTGGAAGGCTGCGGTCCCCACCCTGGTTTCGTGCGAGCGTTGCCAGGAGCCGAAGCTGCAGCACATCGCGTGCCCCAGCTGCGGCACGTACAACAAGCGCCAGGTCCTCGAGGTCTGAGCGGCTGGTGAGAGGCCCGATGTCTGAGTTGTCCAACGCCAAGAAGCAGGCAGACAACGTCAACACAGCCTCGTCCCACACGCTTCTGGAAGGGCGGCTCGGATATCACCTCGAGTCCGCCCTTCTGGTGCGTGCGCTGACCCATCGTTCGTACGCGTACGAGAACGGCGGTCTGCCCACCAACGAGCGGCTCGAATTCCTCGGGGACTCGGTGCTCGGCCTGGTGGTCACGGACACGCTGTACCGCACCCACCCCGACCTGCCCGAAGGCCAGCTGGCCAAATTGCGGGCCGCGGTGGTCAACTCGCGTGCGCTTGCGGAAGTGGGCCGCGGCCTCGAACTCGGCTCCTTCATCCGGCTCGGCCGCGGTGAAGAGGGCACGGGCGGCAGGGACAAGGCGTCCATCCTCGCCGACACCCTTGAAGCGGTGATCGGCGCGGTCTACCTCGACCAGGGTCTCAGCGCGGCCTCGGAGCTGGTCCACCGGCTCTTCGACCCGCTGATCGACAGGTCCTCGAACCTCGGCGCAGGCCTGGACTGGAAGACCAGCCTCCAGGAACTCACCGCGAGCGAGAGCCTCGGCGTGCCCGAGTACCTCGTCACGGAGACCGGCCCGGACCACGAGAAGACCTTTACTGCTGCTGCTCGCGTCGGTGGTGTCTCGTACGGCACCGGCACCGGCCGTAGCAAGAAGGAAGCGGAGCAGCAGGCGGCGGAGTCCGCCTGGCGCGAGATCAGCGCCGCCGCGGAGGCGCGGGCGGCAACGGCGAAGGCCGCTGCCGACGGAGGGGCCGCCGACACCCCTGCCGGCCCCACGCCCTCCACGGGCATCGCTCCGGCCTGACCCGAGAACCCCCTCGGTGCCCCGCGCACCGAGGGGTTTTCCCTGTCCGGATATTCTTTTCACAGCTCCGGATTCTTTTCGGTTCCCCTTCTCCTTCCACACCCCCAGGAGCGACACCGTGCCCGAGCTGCCCGAGGTCGAGGTCGTACGACGCGGTCTTGAGCGCTGGGTCGCCGGCCGTACCGTCGACGACGTCGAGGTGCTGCATCCGCGCGCGGTCCGCCGCCACCTCGGGGGCGGGGTGGATTTCGCGGCCCGGCTCGGCGGCGCCCGCTTCGGGACGGCCATGCGCCGCGGCAAGTACCTGTGGGTGCCGCTGGACGATGCGTCCAGCTCGCTGCTGGGCCACCTCGGCATGAGCGGCCAGCTGCTCGTCCAGCCGCAGGACGCCCCCGACGAGAAGCACCTGCGCATCCGGATCCGCTTCGCCGACTCGCTCGGCACCGAGCTGCGCTTCGTGGACCAGCGGACCTTCGGCGGGCTCTCGGTCCACGAATGCGCCGTCGACAGCACGGACGGGCTGCCCGAGACCATCGCGCACATCGCCCGCGACCCGTTGGACCCGGCGTTCGACGACGCGGCGTTCCACACGGCCCTGCGACTGCGCCGCACGACGGTCAAGCGCGCCCTCCTCGACCAGTCGCTGATCAGCGGAGTCGGCAACATCTACGCGGACGAGGCGCTCTGGCGCACCAAGCTGCACTACGACCGGCCGACCGCGACCCTCACCCGCCCCAAGTCGGCCGAGCTGCTGGGCCACGTCCGCGACGTGATGACCGCGGCGCTGGACCAGGGCGGCACCAGCTTCGACAGCCTCTACGTCAATGTGAACGGCGAGTCCGGCTACTTCGACCGCTCACTCGACGCGTACGGACGGGAGGGCGAACCCTGCGGCCGGTGCGGCACGACGATGCGCCGCCGCCCGTGGATGAACCGCTCCAGCTACTTCTGCCCGCGCTGTCAGCGACCGCCGCGCACGGTTTCCCGGTCCCGGGCCTCCGGGCTCGGGTGGACCTCGTCGTAACGGTCACGGGCCAGGAGCACCTCGGGCATTCGGCCCTCGACGAGTTCGATGAGGCCGAGCAGCCGCTCGGCGACCTGCCGGCCCAGGGGCGTCAGCTCGTAGTCGACGCGTGGCGGATTGGTCGGCTGGGCCTCGCGGTGGACCAGCCCGTCCCGCTCCAGGGCGTGGAGCGTCTGCGAGAGCATCTTCTCGCTCACCCCGTCGACCCGGCGCCGCAGCTCGTTGAAGCGGAAGCTCCCCTCGAACAGGGCTCCCAGCGTCAGGCTGCCCCAGCGCCCGGTGACATGCTCCAGGGTGCCGCGTGAGGGGCACTGCCTGGAGAACACGTCAAAGGCGAGCGCGTCAAAGGTGAGCGCGTCCGGACAGGTCTTCTCGTCCATGCCGAACAGCGTACGCCCGCACAGCGCTCACCACCGGGGTGCGCTTTCTTTTGGTACGCGGGTGTGCAGGCGGTGCTCAGAAGCCGAAGTCCTGGGTCCACCAGGGGCCGCCCGCACCGTAGTGCACGCCGACCCCGAGCGTCGTGTAGTCGCAGTTGAGAATGTTCGCCCGGTGGCCGTCACTGTTCATCCAGGAGTCCATCACCGCCTCCGCGGTGGCCTGGCCGCGGGCGATGTTCTCGCCGCCGAGCCCCTGCACACCGGCCTTCGCGGCGCGGTCCCAGGGGGACAGTCCATCGGGGTCGGTGTGGTCGAAGAAGCCGCGGGCGGCCATGTCGTCGCTGAAGTCCTGGGCGAGCGAGGTCAGCGGGGCGCTGGCCGTCACCGGGCTGCAGCCGGCCTTCGCGCGCTCCTGGTTGACCAGCGCGAGCACGGCGGCCTGTGCGGACGACGCGGTCGGCGACGGAGCGGCGGACGTGCGGGCTGCCGAAGCCGTCGGTGCGGCCGACGACTTCTCGGTCGCGGGCGGGGCGGTGCTCTCCTCGGCCGCGGCGGAGGCCGAGGACCGCGACGGCTTCGCCTGCCCGGTCGGCTCGGACGTCCGTGACGGTGTCGCGGACGACGGGGATCCGGAGGGGGAGTCCGTCTTCGTCGGGCCGTCGCCGCGTTCCGCACCCCGGCTGGCCCGGTCCGCGGGCGCGGTGGTGGAGCCGCCCTGGGTGAGCAGATCCGGGGCGCCCTTGGTGCGCACCTGGTCGGCGGCGGCGCCGCCGACGCTGTAGGAGTCGCCACCGGGCAGCAGACCGGAGGCGACCGCCACGGCGCCCACGGCCAGGGCCGCGGACACGCCGATCAGCCCGGTACGGACGGGTGCGGCGGACCGCTTCCCGCGACGCGTCCCCCGGTGCCGGCCTGCCTCCCCCGCCGCACGGTACTCAGCGGCAGGAGCTACTGCGGAGCGTCGGTGGCGTCCCATCTGCTGAGCCCTTCTGACGGTCTGGACGCCGCTCTCGGCGTCAACGCGACTCACCCGATGGGGTGAGGCTATTGCGACGGGACTGTAGTCCATGCCCTGCCGGCAGGAAGTGCTCCGAGAGCAATTGGACGGTTAGCGTGCGGGCATGAACGAAGATGTACGGCTCACCGCCTGGGTACGCGGCCGAGTACAGCAAGTAGGGTTCCGCTGGTTCACCAGGGCAAACGCTCTGGAGATCGGCGGCCTCACCGGATTCGCCCTCAATCTCGACGACGGCAGGGTGCAGGTCGTGGCCGAGGGGCAACGTGAGAATTGCCACCGTCTGCTGGACTGGCTGCGCTCGGACGACACACCCGGGCGTGTTGACGGAGTCACTGAGATCTGGGACACCCCGCGGGGTGGTTATGAGGGCTTCGCGATCCGCTGATCCGGGGTCGATCGGGGTCCGTCGCCGGGGGCTGTGTTCGGGGGGCGTTCGACGGGTGGCATGGAGTGACGGAGCAGGCGCTCATCTGCGTACACATGAAATGACCTGCGGAATGTCCGGGTGGTTGCCAAGATTCGGTCGGCGTGCCAGGCTGCGGCACTAAGGATGATCTCCACGCCTCCGTGGGTTCCGCAGGAGAGTCGCGCCGCATGATCGCCAAGCCGCGCGCCCCTGGGCCGTCCTTCCCCACGGGCTGTGATCGTGTTGACCGTCAAACTTTTTGGTGAGACGCTGAAATCCCCGCGCACCTTAGCTGTTTGGCAGAGCTGTTTGGCAGCAGAAGAGCAGTGAATACAGGGCACTGCCAAACACCGCGGGTGCCATTCCCTCACGACCCACACCGCATCGGTCGGTCACTCAGTGTGGAGGACCATCCATCATGGCAAAGGCGCTTCTCGGTTACGTCGGCGGTTCCGACCCGCGACTCCTCGCCGAGATGCGACGGCTCCAGCAGCGCGTCCAGGACCTCGAATCCGAGCTCGTACGGATCCAGGACGAGAACGACGCGCTCAACGCCGCCGCCCAGCACCAAGAGTCGCTGCTCGACAGCATCGACATCGACGTACATCAGGCGGAGCCGGCGCTGACCTGACCGATGGCCCCAGGGCCGGTCGGGCCGCGCGCGTCAGCCGTCCGAGAGCATCACCCGGATCGTCGCCGGATCATTGAAGATCACTGCTCTTGATCTGTCACCTGCGTGACATGTCCTTGATCCGTCATGCGCCGCTGCACCAGCAATACCGCATACGAACACCGCGTACGCAACATCGCACAAGATTCACAAGGGGCGCTTCGGCGTCCCTTCTTTCTTTTCCGCCCGGACCTGAGCGGGATCTTTTTCCGTTCGGACCTGTGCGGGACCGCCCCGGACGTACACGCCTTCCCCTACCGTCTGATGTGCCCTGCACCTTCATCACCGAAACCGAGAGTGAAAGGTAGAGTCCGGCGGCGTGCACCTCAAGGCCCTGACCCTGCGTGGTTTCAAATCGTTCGCCTCCGCCACGACGCTGCGGTTCGAACCCGGTATCACGTGCGTCGTCGGCCCCAATGGGTCCGGCAAGTCCAATGTGGTGGATGCGCTCTCCTGGGTCATGGGGGAGCAGGGTGCCAAATCCCTGCGCGGCGGCAAGATGGAAGACGTGATCTTCGCCGGTACCACCGGACGGCCGCCGCTCGGGCGGGCGGAAGTATCGCTGACCATCGACAATGCCGACGGCGCACTCCCCATCGAGTACGCCGAAGTGACGATCACTCGGATCATGTTCCGCAACGGCGGCAGCGAATACCAGATCAATGGCGACACCTGCCGTCTCCTGGACATCCAGGAACTCCTCTCGGATTCCGGTATCGGCCGGGAGATGCACGTCATCGTCGGCCAGGGCCAGCTGGACTCCGTACTGCACGCCGATCCCATGGGGCGGCGCGCATTCATCGAGGAAGCCGCGGGGGTGCTCAAGCACCGAAAGCGGAAAGAGAAGGCGCTGCGGAAACTGGACGCGATGGGGGCCAATCTGGCGCGCGTCCAGGACCTGACCGACGAGCTGCGACGACAGCTGAAACCGCTGGGCCGGCAGGCGGCGGTGGCGCGCCGGGCCGCCGTCATCCAGGCCGATCTGCGCGATGCCAGACTGCGGCTGCTCGCCGACGACCTGGTGCGGCTGCGCACCGCGCTGCGCAGCGAGATCGCCGACGAGGCGGCGCTCAAGCAGCGCAGGGAGGCCGCGGAGACGGAGCTCAAGGCGGCCGTGGCGCGGGAGGCGGAGCTGGAGGACGAGGTGCGGAGGCTGGTGCCGCGGCTCCATCGGGCCCAGCAGACCTGGTACGAGCTGTCGCAGCTCGCCGAACGGGTGCGCGGCACGATCTCGCTGGCCGACGCGCGGGTGAAGAGCGCCGGCGCCGCGCCCGAGGAGGAGCGGCGTGGGCGCGACCCCGAGGACATGGAGCGGGAGGCCGCCCGGATTCGTGAGCAGGAGGCGGAGCTGGCGGCCGCACTGGAGGCCGCGGAGCACGCGTTGGAGGACACGGCCGACCATCGCTCCGCACTGGAAAGGGAGTTGGCGGCCGAGGAGCGTCGGCTCAAGGATGCCGCCCGCGCCATCGCGGACCGTCGGGAAGGGCTCGCCCGGCTGAACGGGCAGGTCAACGCGGCGCGCAGCCGGGCAGGTTCGGCACAGGCCGAGATCGACCGGCTGGCCGCTTCCCGCGACGAGGCGCGGGAGCGAGCGGTCGCCGCCCAGGAGGAGTACGAACAGCTCAAGGCCGAGGTCGAGGGCCTGGACGCGGACGACGCGGAGCTGGGCGAGCGGCACGACGCCGCCAAGCGGGAACTCGGGCAGGCGGAGGCGGCGCTCTCCGCCGCCCGGGAGGCCGCCACCTCGGCAGAACGGAAACGGGCGGCGGTCGCGGCCCGCCACGAGGCGCTTGCCCTCGGCCTGCGCCGCAAGGACGGTTCGGGCGTGCTGCTCGGCGCCCGGGACCGGCTGGCGGGCCTGCTCGGCCCGGCCGCGGAACTCCTCACGGTGACGCCGGGCCACGAGGTCGCGGTCGCGGCGGCCCTGGGCGCGGCGGCCGACGCGATCGCGGTGACGGATCCGGCGACGGCGGCAGACGCGATCCGGCTGCTGCGCAAGCAGGACGCGGGGCGGGCCGCCCTGCTGTTGGGCGGAGTACGGAGTGGGCGGCCCGACCAGGGTGATGCCGCTGCTGGTGTGACCGGAGTACCCGTCGGAGGTCCGCCCGCCGTGGCCGACCTGGTCCGTGGGCCTGTCGAACTGGTGGGCGCCGTGCGGAGGCTGGTGCGGGACATGGTGGTCGTCGGCACTCTGGAGGACGCCGAGGACCTCGTCGCCGCACATCCCGGGCTGACGGCCGTGACCGCTGAGGGCGACATCCTCTCGGCTCATTTCGCGCACGGCGGCTCCGCCGGGGCGCCGAGTCTCCTGGAGGTGCAGGCGTCGGTCGACGAGGCCGCCGTCCAGTTGGCGGAACTGGCGGTGCGGTGCGCGGAATTGACCGAGGCCCAGCGGCACGCGGGGGAGCGGCGCAGCGCGAGCGCCGGGCTGGTCGAGGAGCTGGGGGAGCGGCGCCGGGCCGCCGAGCGGGAGAAGTCCGGGGTGGCCCAGCAGCTGGGGCGGCTCGCCGGTCAGGCCCGTGGAGCCGCGGGCGAGGCCGAGCGGACGACGGCGGCCGCCGCCCGTGCCCAGGAGGCGTTGGAGCGGGCGACGGAAGAGGCCGAGGAGCTGGCCGAGCGGCTGCTCGTCGCTGAGGAGACGCCGGTCGAGGAGGAGCCCGACACCTCTGTGCGCGACCGGCTCGCCGCCGACGGCGCCAACGCCCGCCAGACCGAGATGGAGGCGCGCCTCCAGGTGCGCACCCACGAGGAGCGGGTCAAGGGACTCGCGGGGCGTGCCGACTCGCTCGACCGGGGCGCCCGCGCCGAACGAGAGGCCCGCGCCCGCGCCGAGCAGCGCCGCGCCAGGCTGCGGCACGAGGCGGCGGTGGCCTCCGCCGTCGCGTCCGGAGCCCGTCAGCTGCTGGCCCATGTCGAGGTGTCCGTCGTACGGGCCGAGCAGGAGCGGATCGCGGCCGAGGCGGCGAAGGCGGAGCGGGAAAGGGAACTGGCGGTCGAGCGCAACCAGGGCCGCGAGCTCAAGAGCGAGCTGGACAAGCTCACCGACTCGGTCCACCGAGGCGAGGTGCTCGGTGCCGAGAAGCGGCTGCGCATGGAGCAGCTGGAGACGAGGGCCTTGGAGGAGCTGGGCGTCGAGCCGGCCGGGTTGGCCGCCGAGTACGGCCCCGACCAGCTCGTACCGCCGTCACCGGCCGCCGAGGGCGAGGAGCTGCCGGAGGATCCGGAGCATCCGCGCAATCAGCCCAGGCCCTTCGTCAGGGCCGAGCAGGAGAAGCGGCTCAAGTCGGCCGAACGGGCGTACCAGCAACTCGGAAAGGTGAATCCGCTCGCCCTTGAGGAGTTCTCGGCGCTGGAGGAGCGGCACAAGTTCCTCTCCGAGCAGCTCGAAGACCTGAAGAAGACCCGGGCCGATCTGATACAGGTGATCAAGGAGGTCGACGAGCGTGTCGAGCAGGTGTTCACCGAGGCGTACCGGGACACGGCCCGTGAGTTCGAGGGCGTTTTCTCGCGGCTCTTCCCGGGCGGTGAGGGACGGCTCGTCCTCACGGACCCGGACAACATGCTCGCGACCGGTGTGGACGTCGAGGCCAGGCCGCCCGGCAAGAAGGTGAAGAGGCTCTCGCTGCTGTCCGGCGGGGAACGCTCGCTCACGGCGGTGGCGTTGTTGGTCTCGATCTTCAAGGCCAGGCCGAGTCCGTTCTATGTGATGGACGAGGTCGAGGCGGCACTCGACGACACCAACCTGCAGCGGCTGATCCGGATCATGGAGGAGCTCCAGGAGAGTTCCCAGCTGATCGTGATTACGCACCAGAAGCGGACGATGGAGGTCGCCGACGCGCTGTACGGCGTCTCGATGCAGGGCGACGGCGTCTCCAAGGTCATCAGCCAGCGGTTGCGCTGACCCTTTTACTCAATCTTCAACACTCCAACGCACCTTTTGCGTATCCCTGGGTAGTTGCGCCTCAAGGTGCGGTTTTGACTTCGAAACTTGAACGCATACGCTCTGCGGCGTCGTCTTTGCATTCAGGTGGTGGCGGTTGAGAAGTTATGCGCCACTTGGAAGAGCTCGCTTCCCCCACAGGAGCGAGTCCTCACACCTGACGACGTGGCCAGGCAGCAGGAGTACATGTGACCAGCACAGCGCAGGGACCGGCGTCCGGGGCCCGAGAATCCCATCCCGACCACCTCGGCCATGTCATCTTCATCACGGCAGCCGCTGCCATGGGCGGCTTCCTGTTCGGTTACGACAGCTCCGTCATCAACGGCGCCGTCGAGGCGATCCGCAGCCGGTACGACATCGGTTCGGGAACGCTCGCCCAGGTCATCGCCATCGCCCTGATCGGATGTGCGATCGGCGCGGCCACGGCGGGGCGCATCGCCGACCGCATCGGCCGCATCCGCTGCATGCAGATCGCCGCCGTGCTCTTCACCATCAGCGCCGTCGGCTCCGCACTCCCGTTCGCGCTGTGGGACCTCGCCATGTGGCGCGTCATCGGCGGCTTCGCCATCGGCATGGCGTCGGTGATCGGTCCGGCGTACATCGCCGAGGTCTCGCCGCCCGCCTACCGCGGCCGGCTCGGCTCCTTCCAGCAGGCGGCGATCGTCGTCGGCATCGCCATCTCCCAGCTGGTCAACTACGGCATTCTGCAGCTCGCCGGCGGAGATCAGCGCGGGAAGATCGGCGGTATCGAGGCCTGGCAGTGGATGCTCGGCGTGATGGTCGTCCCCGCCGTCCTGTACGGGCTCCTGTCGTTCGCGATCCCCGAATCGCCCCGGTTCCTGATCTCGGTCGGCAAGACGGACCGGGCCCGTCGGATCCTCTCGGAGGTCGAGGGCAAGAACGTCGACCTCGACGCCCGTGTGGCCGAGATCGAGACCGCCATGCGCCGTGAGCACAAGTCCACGTTCAAGGACCTGCTCGGCAGCCGTTTCGGCTTCCTGCCGATCGTCTGGATCGGTATCGGCCTCTCGGTCTTCCAGCAACTCGTCGGCATCAACGTGGCGTTCTACTACTCGGCCACGCTGTGGCAGTCCGTCGGCATCGACCCGTCGGAATCGTTCCTCTACTCGTTCACCACGTCGATCATCAACATCATCGGTACCGTGATCGCGATGGTGCTCGTGGACCGGGTGGGCCGCAAGCCGCTCGCGCTCGTCGGTTCCACCGGTATGGCCATCGCGCTGGCGTTCGAGGCCTGGGCCTTCTCCGCCCACCTCGTCGACGGCAAGCTGCCGCACACCCAGGGCGTCGTGGCGCTCGTCGCGGCCCATGTGTTCGTGCTCTTCTTCGCCCTGTCGTGGGGTGTCGTGGTCTGGGTCTTCCTCGGTGAGATGTTCCCGAACAAGATCCGTGCCGCCGCGCTCGGCGTCGCCGCGTCCGCGCAGTGGATCGCCAACTGGGCGATCACCGCGACCTTCCCGAGCCTGGCCGACTGGAATCTGTCGGGCACGTACATCATCTACGCATGCTTCGCCACGCTCTCGATCCCCTTCGTGCTCAAGTTCGTGAAGGAGACCAAGGGCAAGGCGTTGGAGGAGATGGGCTAATCCCCGCTGCCCCTCTCCTCGACCACCGAGATGCCCCGGTCCGCACCCGCGGACCGGGGCATCTCAGTCGCCCCGCCGACGGCCGCGCAGAACAGCCGCAGACTGCGCCGGCCCTCCTCGACCGGCATCCCGCCGCACAGGGGGTGCAGCACCAGGCTGTCCCGCTCCCCGGCCCACGCGGCGCACTCGTCCGGGGTGATGACCCGGTAGACCCCTTCGTCCCGCAGCTCCGCCACCGTCGTCGCCGCGGAACGGACGGCCGAGCGGATGCCCCCGGACTGCCACGAGGCGTACGTCCGGGCCTCGTGCAGGAAGTGCTCGCCGTACCGGGCCCAGGTCCGCTCCGGGTCCTCGGACACGTGCAGCAGCGGCGTCTCGGCCGACGGCATCATGCAGAAGCCGTCCGTCCCGAACTCCGCACGCTGCCCGTGGTAGTACGCCTCCAGCTCCGGTAGGTGTGCGCTCGGGAAGAACGGCAGCCCGAACCGGGCCGCCCGCCGCGCCGCCGCCCGCGAACTGCCTCCCACCAGCAGGAGGGGATGCGGCTGGGTGTACGGGCGCGGAGTGACCCGGACCGTACGGCCGCGGTACGAGAACGGCTCCCCGGTCCACGCCCGCAGCAACGTCTCCAGGAGCTCGTCCTGGAGACGGCCGCGCCTGCCCCAGTCGACGCCCGCCTGCTCGTACTCCTCGCGCCGGTAGCCGATCCCGGCCACCGTGACCAGCCGGCCCGCGCTCAGCAGGTCCAGGACCGCGATGTCCTCGGCCAGTCGCAGCGGGTCGTGCAGCGGACCGATGATCGCCGAGACGGTGACCGCGATCCGGCGGGTGGCGCCGAAGACCGACCCCGCGAAGACGAAGGGCGAGGGCAGCCACGAGTTGGCGGCGCCGTGGTGCTCCTCGGTCTGCACGGTGTCGACGCCGTGCTCGTCCGCGTACGCGGCCATCTCCAGCGCGGCGCGGTAGCGGTTCGAGAGCGACTCGGGGGTGGCGCCGGGATCGACGAGGTTGAACCGGACCACTGTGAAGGCCATGACACGCGTCCCCTTCGTCGGGCGGGCTCGGCGGGGCGGCAGATTAACTGACGCAGCGTCAGAAGTGTAGGGGTGTGCCGTCCTCGGACCGCCCCCGCCCGACGGGGCGCGGCAGGATCCCGTACAGCGCGGCGGACACCGCGATCGTGACCGCCCAGCCCAGTCCGTGGCTCCCGATCCAGGTGGTGGCGAGGGGGCCGGAGAACCACTCCACGCCGGTGAAGAGCAGGCCCGCCACCAGGCCCGCGGCCCACGCCGCCACGGCGGGCACGGCGAAACCGCCGGTGTACCAGTAGGCACCGGCCGATGTGGTGTCCAGGAGTGCCGCCGGATCGTAGGTGCGCCCCCGCAGCTGATCCGCGCAGAAGACGCCGATCCATGCCGAAAACGTCACTGCCAGCAATGTCAGAAAAGAGACGAAGGAATCCAGAAAGCCCGCCGACGTCATCATGAGCAGCGACCCCAGAAAAAGACTGATGGCGGCATTGATGCCGACCGCGCGGGCGCGGGGGATCGTGATTCCCAGCGTCTGCGCGGTGAATCCGGCGGAATACATCGACATCGCGTTGATCAGCGCCATCCCGACCACGGTGATCAGCAGATACGGCACCGAGAGCCAGCCCGGCAGCAGCAGGCCGATGAACGAGACCGGGTCCTGGGTGACGGCCAGGCCCGGCGCCCCGACCGCCATCACGGCGCCCATCAGCACCAGGGGCAGGAACACGATCCCCGCGCCGCCCATGGTCGCCCCGACCACCGCCCGGCCGGAGGTGGCGCGCGGCAGGTAGCGGGCGAAGTCCGGGCCGGCCGGAACCCAGCTCATCCCGCCCGCCGCCAGGGTGCCGATGCCGGCGATCATCATCGCCGTCGGCCCGGCGGGCCTGTCCAGGACGCTCCGCCAGTCGGTCCCGCCGATCAGATCGATCAGTACGAGGATGCTGAAGCCGCCGAAGAGACAGGCCGACCAGGTGCAGCACACCCGCAGCGCGCGCACCCCCAGCCCCGACACGAGGTAACTGGTCCCCACGAAGGCGACCAGGGTCGCCACGATCAGGGTCTCGCTGCTCTCGACGGAGAACAGCAGGTGCGCCACGGCGAGCAGGGCGTAGGCGCCGGTGACCGCGTTCACCGTCTCCCAGCCCCAGCGCGCGATCCAGATCAGCGCACCGGGCAGCAGATTGCCGCGCTGGCCGAAGACGGCCCGGGAGAGCGCCATGCCGGGGGCTCCGCCCTGCTTGCCCGCGATCGAGACCAGACCGACGAGCCCGAAGCTGACCGCCGGCGCCGCGATCGCGACGACCAGCACCTGCCAGAGGTTCAGCCGGTAGAGGACGATGAGCCCCGCTCCCGTGGTGAGCAGCAGCACGGTGAGGTTCGCGCTCACCCAGGTGGGGAAGAGGTTCCGGACCCGGCCGGTGCGCTCGCTGTCGGGAACGGGTTCCAGGCCACGGGTCTCCACGAGCTGGATCGTACCTTTACCGCCAAAAGGTGCATAACACCCCAGGGGATGCGGGGGTGATCCTTCGGGGCGGCCTCCGTGGGTGGACGTGGCTGATACTGGGTGGGTTATGGAATTCGTCATCCTTGCTGTAGTCATCGCCCTGGTCGCGGTCGGCGTGATCAGCGGGCTCGTGGTCAGCGGCCGCAAGAAGAAGCAGCTGCCCCCGGCGCCGTCGAGCACGCCGACCATCACTCCTCCTGCCGAGCCCCATGTCGGCGAGGAAGCCGAAACGCCGCGCGAGGAACCGCGCCGCACCATCGAAGAGGTGGCTCCCCCTTCGGCCGAGGCGCCCGTCGAGGCAGCCGGGGCCGTCGAGGAGGAGGTGCCCGCCGCCCCCGCCCTCGAAGTGCCCGAGCCCACCGCGGGCCGGCTGGTACGCCTGCGGGCCCGGCTCGCCCGCTCCCAGAACTCCCTCGGCAAGGGGCTGCTCACGCTCCTGTCCCGCGACAATCTCGACGAGGAAACCTGGGAGGAGATCGAGGACACCCTCCTCACCGCCGATGTCGGCGTCGCGCCCACCCAGGAACTGGTCGAGCGGCTGCGGGAACGCGTCCGCGTGCTCGGCACCCGTACCCCCGAAGGGCTGCGCGCGCTGCTGCGCGAGGAGCTCATCACCCTGCTCGGCACCGACTTCGACCGCGTGGTCAAGACGGAGAGCGGTGTCGACACCCCCGGCGTCGTGATGGTCGTGGGCGTCAACGGAACCGGCAAGACCACCACCACCGGGAAGCTGGCCCGGGTGCTCGTCGCCGACGGCCGCAGTGTCGTGCTCGGCGCCGCCGACACCTTCCGGGCCGCTGCCGCCGATCAGCTCCAGACCTGGGGCGAACGCGTCGGCGCCCGCACCGTGCGCGGGCCCGAGGGCGGCGACCCGGCCTCGATCGCCTTCGACGCGGTGAAGGAAGGGATCGCCGAGGGCGCCGACGTCGTCCTCATCGACACCGCGGGACGACTGCACACCAAGACCGGGCTCATGGACGAGCTCGGCAAGGTCAAGCGCGTCGTGGAGAAGCACGGGCCGCTCGACGAGATCCTGCTCGTCCTCGACGCCACGACCGGACAGAACGGCCTGGTGCAGGCCCGGGTCTTCGCCGAGGTCGTCGACATCACGGGCATCGTGCTCACCAAACTGGACGGCACCGCCAAGGGAGGCATCGTCGTCGCCGTCCAGCGTGAACTGGGCGTACCGGTGAAGCTGATCGGTCTCGGTGAGGGGCCGGACGACCTGGCCCCGTTCGAGCCGGGGGCGTTCGTCGACGCCCTGATCGGAGACTGAACTCCCCCGCGCACGCCCCGGCGCGCACGGGAAGAGCCCGCCCGCACGCGAAGAGCCCGCCCGCAAGACGCAGTCGCGTCCTGCGGGCGGGCTCTTCCCTCGGGTGGATCAGCCGTCGGTCCGGCGACCGCGACGGCGGGCGTTCCTTCCGCGAAGGCCGTGGCTCAGCCGCACAGGGGTGCGCGATGACAGCTGTACGCCAGCGTGCCCAGCAGCAGCCGTGCCTGCGGCGGTGCGACCGCCGTGTCCGGCGCGGGGGGGCGCAGCCACCGGACCGGACCGAGGCCGCCCTGGTCGGACGGCGGGGCGGTGATGTGGCAGCCGGGCCCGAGCGCCCGAAGGTCCAGCCCCGCGTCGTCCCAGCCCATCCGGTACAGCAGCTGCGGGAGCTCGGCGGCGGCCCCGGGGGCCACGAAGAACTGCGCCCGCCCGGCCGGTGTCACCGCGACCGGGCCGAGCGGCAGCCCCATCCGCTCCATGCGCACCAGGGCCCGGCGCCCGGCCGCTTCGGCGACGTCGAGGATGTCGAAGGTGCGGCCCACGGGAAGCAGCATCGAGGCACCCGGCACCTGGGCCCACGCGTCCGCCGCCGCGCCGAGCGCGGCGCCCGCGGGAACCTCGCGGGCGAAGTCCAGCGGATGGGCGCCGGGGGACGGGCACCGCTCCTCCCCGCAGGAGCAGCGGCCGGAGGAGGCCCGCGCGCCCGGCGCGACGGCCCAGCCCCACAGGCCCGTGTACTCGGCCACCGCCGTGCACTCGGCCGCACGGCCGCGGCGCCGTGAGCCGGTACGCATCTCGCGGATGCCGCCGATCGTGAAGCCCATGCCCCCTCCAACGTCTCCGAGTCGCCGGTGGTTACGTCACGGAGTGCTGTCGTGACGTACCGTCGTCATCGCCGATCCTGGCGGCTCGGTGCACTCGGGGTTGTGCGATCTGGTCCACGCGCCCCTTCGCACATCACTGCGCCCCCTGCTGATCGCTGCGTGTCAAGTGAATCGCGCCCGGCGGCGGTGGCGTTCATTCGAAGGGGTGGCGAATGGTGGCGTTTCTGTCGGCGCCCTCGCGGACGCGGTGATCGTAGGATTACCGTCGGTACACGGGCCGTGGGAGTATGTGCACTCGCGGGTATGCCGGAGGCAATCCGATTTCCTGTGCGATCGTGCGCGACTTCCGTATGGGTGGCATCGGATCAGGGCATTCTGGTAATGGTTCGCGCGACAGTATTCGGCGGGATGGGGGCGTTCCAGTGAGTGGCAGCGGCGCAGGCGATTCGAATGCCGGTAAGCGCCCCAACGAGCAATTGAGCTCGTGGTTCGTGCGCAGCGGCTGGTCGAAGGGCGAGCTGGCGCGCCAGGTGAACCGCAGGGCGCGCCAGATGGGCGCCCACCACATCAGTACCGACACCTCCCGGGTGCGGCGCTGGCTCGACGGTGAACAGCCGCGCGAGCCGATTCCGCGCATCCTCTCGGAGCTCTTCTCGGAGCGCTTCGGCTCCGTCGTCGCCATCGAGGACCTCGGGCTGCGTGCCGCGCACCAGTCACCGTCCGTCGCCGGGGTCGACCTGCCGTGGGCCGGCCCGCAGACAGTCGCCCTGCTCAGCGAGTTCTCCCGCAGCGATCTCATGCTCGCCCGCCGTGGATTCCTCGGCTCCTCACTCGCGCTCGCCGCGGGGCCCGCACTGATCGAACCCATGCAGCGGTGGCTGGTGCCCGTCACCACCTCGGGGACCGTCCAGCCGGATCCGGTGACCACCGACCGTCGCCCCTCCCGGCTCTCCGATCCCGAGCTGGACCTGCTGGAGTCCACCACCGCGATGTTCCGCCAGTGGGACGCGCAGTGCGGAGGCGGGCTGCGCCGCAAGGCCGTCGTCGGGCAACTCCACGAGGTCACCGACCTGTTGCAGGAGCCGCAGCCGGCGGCCACCGCCAAGCGGCTCTTCCGCTGCGCGGCGGAGCTGGCGGAGCTGGCGGGCTGGATGAGCTACGACGTCGGCCTCCAGCCCACGGCCCAGAAGTACTTCGTTCTCGCGCTCCACGCCTCGAAAGAGGCCGGGGACAAACCGCTCGGTTCGTATGTTCTGTCCAGCATGAGCCGACAGATGATCCACCTCGGACGACCCGACGACGCCCTCGAACTGATCCATCTCGCTCAGTACGGCAGCCGGGACTGTGCCACCCCGCGCACCCAGGCCATGCTGTATGCGATGGAGGCGCGCGCGTACGCCAACATGGGCCAGCCCAGCAAGTGCAAGCGGGCCGTCCGGATGGCCGAGGACACCTTCCTCGACGTCGGGATCGACGGCGAACCGGAACCCGACTGGATCCGCTTCTTCTCGGAGGCCGAGCTCAACGGCGAGAACTCCCACTCCTACCGTGACCTCGCCTACGTCGCGGGCCGCAGCCCCACGTACGCCACGCTCGCCGAACCCCTGATGGAGAAGGCCGTGGAGCTCTTCGAGGAGGACGACGAGCACCAGCGGTCCTACGCACTCAACCTGATCGGCCTCGCCACCGTCCGCCTGCTCCAGCGCGAGCCCGAGCAGTCCACGGTCCTCGCCGAGCAGGCGCTGCGCGTCGCCAAGAAGGTCCGCTCCGAGCGCGTCAACACCCGGCTCCGCAAGACCGTCGACACCGCAGCCAGGGACTTCGGGGACATCCCCGAGGTCGGCAGGCTCACCGATCTCCTCACCGAGCAGCTGCCCGAGACCGCAGAGGCGGTCTGAGGCGCACCCCAGGCCCCGGCCACGGCGACCACCCCGTACAGACCGACTTCGGCTCCCCCCATTGCCAGGGTCGACGGGTGGTCGGCGTGGCCGGTTCGCGTTGTCGTTCCCGTACGCGAGAGTCGTAACCGCACCGTATGCGGCCCAGGCCGCAGAGTAGGCCCGGCCCCGGACGCGCCACGGCGGGTTCATGGGGACGTAACACTCCGGACCTCTTCGTCACTGTCGTGAAACACCGTGCGGCATCGGCGGAAACCGCGCTGGGCGAATCTCATGGCGCATAACCGGCCCGCACCTTTCCCAGTGGTCCCGCACGTGGTCCCGTTCCCCATCGCCCGCACGCGGCCGCACCGACGACGAGGAGACGCCGATGCCCCCAGGCATCACGACGCTAGCCGCAGACGCCCCGACGCTGTCTGCCGCCAACACCGGGTTCATGCTCATCTGCTCCGCCCTGGTGATGCTCATGACCCCCGCCCTGGCCTTCTTCTACGGAGGCATGGTCCGCGTCAAGAGCACTCTCAACATGCTGATGATGAGCTTCATCAGCCTCGGGATCGTCTCGATCCTCTGGGTGCTCTACGGATTCAGCCTCGCCTTCGGCTCCGACGTCGGCTCCGTCATCGGCTGGAGCTCCGACTACATCGGCCTCAGCGGGATCGGTGTCACCGAGCTCTGGGACGGCTACACGATCCCCGTGTACGTCTTCGCCGTCTTCCAGCTGATGTTCGCCATCCTGACGCCCGCCCTGATAAGCGGCGCCCTCGCCGACCGGGTGAAGTTCACCTCCTGGGCCCTGTTCCTCACGCTCTGGGTCACCGTCGTCTACTTCCCCGTCGCCCACTGGGTGTGGGGCGCGGGCGGCTGGCTCTACGACCTCGGCGTCATCGACTTCGCCGGTGGTACGGCCGTTCACATCAACGCGGGTGCCGCGGCGCTCGGCGTGATCCTCGTGATCGGCAAGCGCGTCGGCTTCAAGAAGGACCCGATGCGGCCGCACAGCCTGCCGCTCGTCATGCTCGGTGCCGGACTGCTCTGGTTCGGCTGGTTCGGCTTCAACGCCGGATCGTGGCTCGGCAACGACGACGGCGTCGGCGCGGTCATGTTCGTCAACACCCAGGTCGCCACCGGCGCCGCGATGCTCGCCTGGCTCGGTTACGAGAAGATCCGCCACGGCTCCTTCACCACCCTGGGTGCGGCCTCCGGAGCGGTCGCCGGCCTCGTCGCCATCACACCGTCCGGCGGAGCGGTCAGTCCGCTCGGCGCCATCGCGGTCGGCGTCATCGCCGGTGTCCTGTGCGCCATGGCCGTCGGCCTGAAGTACAAGTTCGGCTACGACGACTCCCTGGACGTCGTCGGTGTCCACCTCGTCGGCGGTATCGTCGGCTCCCTCCTCGTCGGCTTCTTCGCCACCGGCGGTGTCCAGTCCGACGCCAAGGGCCTCTTCTACGGCGGCGGCCTCGACCAGCTCGGCAAGCAGGCGGTCGGAGTCTTCGCGGTCCTCGCGTACTCTCTGGTCGTCTCCGCGATCCTCGCCTTCCTCCTGGACAAGACGATCGGGATGCGGGTCACCGAGGACGACGAGGTCTCCGGCGTCGACCAGGTCGAACACGCGGAGACCGCGTACGACTTCAGCGGAGCGGGCGGCGGCGCGGCCCCGCGCACCACGGCCTCCGCGACGGCAGCACCGCAGACGAAGAAGGTGGACGCATGAAGCTCATCACCGCAGTCGTGAAGCCGCACCGGCTCGACGAGATCAAGGAGGCTCTCCAGGCCTTCGGCGTCCAGGGGCTCACGGTCACCGAAGCCAGCGGGTACGGGCGTCAGCGCGGACACACCGAGGTCTACCGGGGTGCCGAGTACACCGTCGACCTCGTCCCCAAGATCCGCATCGAGGTCCTTGTCGAGGACGAGGACTCCGAACAGCTCATCGATGTGGTCGTGAAGGCCGCCCGGACCGGCAAGATCGGTGACGGCAAGGTCTGGAGTGTGCCGGTCGACACCGCGATCCGCGTACGCACGGGCGAACGCGGCCCGGACGCACTCTGACCGACGGTCCCGAAACGAAAGGCAGCCGGGTGACGAGCACCGAAGTGACCACCGAAACCGAAGGTTCGGAACCCAGCGGCTACGCGGCGGCCCGGCTGCGTCTCCTCCAGGAGGAGACGCAGTCCGGGCCGCCGCGCCGTGCGGCCCTCGCCTCTCTCACCGACGACTGGCTCACCGGTCTGTTCACCGCCGCGGCCGAACAGACCGGTGTCCGGGGCGCAGCCCTCGTCGCCGTCGGCGGATACGGCCGAGGCGAACTCTCCCCGCGCAGCGACCTCGACCTCCTGCTCCTGCACGACGGCAGCGCCGACGCCGGAGCCCTCGCCTCCCTCGCCGACCGCATCTGGTACCCCGTCTGGGACCTCGGCCTCGCCCTCGACCACTCCGTACGCACCCCCGCCGAAGCCCGCAGAACGGCCGGTGAGGACCTCAAGGTGCAGCTCGGACTGCTCGACGCCCGACCTGTCGCCGGAGATCTCGGCCTCGTCGCCACCCTGCGCACCGCCGTCCTCGCCGACTGGCGCAACCAGGCCCCCAAACGCCTCCCCGCCCTCGACGAACTCTGCCGCGAACGCGCCGAACGCCAGGGCGAGCTGCAGTTCCTCCTCGAACCCGACCTCAAGGAGGCCCGCGGCGGACTGCGCGACGCCGTCGCCCTGCGCGCCGTCGCCGCGTCCTGGGTCGCCGACGCCCCCCGCGAGGGCCTCGCCGAAGCCCGCCGCGTCCTCCTCGACGTCCGCGACGCCCTCCACCTGACCACCGGCCGCGCCACCGACCGCCTCGCCCTCCAGGAGCAGGACCAGGTCGCCGCCGCCCTCGGCCTCCTCGACGCGGACGCGCTGCTCCGCCAGGTGTACGAGGCCGCCCGCACCGTCTCGTACGCGACCGACGTCACCTGGCGCGAGGTCCACCGCGTCCTGCGCGCCCGCTCGGTGCGCCCGCGGCTCCGCACGATCCTCGGCGGCGGCAGGACCACCGCCGCCGAACGGACGCCGCTCGCCGAGGGCGTCGTCGAGGCCGACGGCGAGGTCGTCCTCGCCCGCACCGCCCGCCCCGAACGCGATCCCGTGCTCGTCCTGCGGGCCGCCGCGGCGGCCGCCCAGTCCGAGCTCCCGCTCTCCCGCCACGTCGTACGCCATCTCGCGACCGCCACCCGCCCGCTTCCGGTGCCCTGGCCCGCCGAAGCCCGCGAAGAACTCGTCACCCTCCTCGGCGCGGGCGAGGCCACCATCCCCGTCTGGGAAGCGCTCGAAGCCGAAGGACTGATCACGCGGCTGCTCCCCGACTGGGAACGCGTCCACTGCCGCCCCCAGCGCAACCCCGTCCACACCTGGACCGTCGACCGCCACCTCGTCGAAGCGGCCGTCCGCGCCTCCTCCCTCACCCGTCGCGTCGGACGCCCCGACCTCCTCCTCGTCGCCGCGCTCCTGCACGACATCGGCAAGGGCTGGCCCGGCGACCACTCCGTCGCGGGGGAGGTCATCGCCCGCGACATGGCTGCCCGGATCGGCTTCGACCAGCACGACGTGGGGGTCATCGCCACCCTCGTACGCCACCATCTGCTGCTGATCGAGACCGCCACCCGCCGCGACCTCGACGACCCGGCGGCCATCCGCTCCGTCGCCACCGCGGTCGGCACCACCTCCACCCTGGAACTCCTGCACGCCCTCACGGAGGCCGACGCGCTCGCCACCGGGCCTGCCGCCTGGTCCAGTTGGCGCGCCTCCCTCGTCACCGACCTCGTCACCCGCGTCGCCGCCGTGCTCGCGGGCCAGGCCCCGGAGGAACCGGAACCCGCCGCACCCAGCGCCGAACAGGAACGCCTCGCCGTCGAGGCACTGCGCACCGGCGAACCCGTCCTCGCCCTGCACACCCAGGCCGAGCCGCCGAACGGGGACGGCGAACCGGAACCCGTCGGCGTCGAACTCCTCATCGCCCTGCCGGACCGCCCCGGCGTGCTGCCCGCCGCGGCGGGCGTCCTCGCCCTGCACCGCCTCACCGTGCGGGCAGCCGACCTGCGCGCCGTGGAACTCCCGACGGAGCTCGGCGAGAACGAATCAGCCGACCTGCTGCTGCTCAGCTGGCGGGTCGCGGCCGAGTACGGCTCCCTGCCGCAGGCCGGCCGTCTGCGCGCCGACCTCGTGCGCGCCCTCGACGGCTCCCTGGACATCCGGGCCCGCCTCGCCGAACGCGAGGCCGCCTACCCCAGGCGGCGCGGGACGAAGGCCCCGCCGCCGAGGGTGACGGTCGCGGCGGCGGCCTCCCAGCTGGCCACGGTGATCGAGGTACGGGCCCAGGATGCCCCGGGCCTGCTGCACCGGATCGGCCGGGCACTGGAGCAGTGCGAGGTCCGGGTGCGCAGCGCGCATGTGTCGACGCTGGGGGCGAACGCGGTGGACACGGTCTACGTCACCCGGGAGGACGGCACCGTCCTGCCGGACGAGGAGGCGGCGGCCCTGGCCAAGGCGCTGGAGGAAGCCCTGCGGTGAGGCGTGACGGGCCGTGTCCGTCCTCGTCGGCCGTGCGGAGCCGCACCCCGGCGGGCGGTCGCGCTTCCGTCGCCCCGTGCCCGCGCGCCCCGTGCCCGCGCGCCCCGTGCGGCATCCGCTCCGTGACACCGCGCGGACGACCCTCGCGGCCCGGACCCGTACGGCGGTCAAGGACGGCAGCCCGCTCGGTGCGGATACTCTAGAGGGCGACCCACCGACCCCGACCCCAGAGGACCGACGAGCGCCGTGTTCGATACTCTCTCCGACCGCCTTGCCGCGACTTTCAAGAACCTCCGGGGCAAGGGCCGCTTGTCCGAGGCGGACATCGACGCCACGGCCCGCGAGATCCGTATCGCCCTGCTCGAAGCGGATGTCGCGCTGCCCGTCGTCCGCTCCTTCATCGCCAAGGTCAAGGAGCGTGCGCGGGGCGCCGAGGTCTCCCAGGCGCTGAACCCCGCGCAGCAGATGATCAAGATCGTCAACGAGGAGCTCGTCGGCATCCTCGGTGGCGAGACCCGACGGCTGCGGTTCGCCAAGAACCCGCCCACCGTGATCATGCTCGCGGGTCTCCAGGGTGCCGGTAAGACCACCCTCGCCGGAAAGCTCGGTCTCTGGCTCAAGGGCCAGGGGCACTCCCCGCTCCTCGTCGCCTGCGACCTCCAGCGCCCCAACGCCGTCAACCAGCTCAGTGTCGTCGCCGACCGGGCCGGCGTCGCGGTCTACGCGCCGCAGCCCGGCAACGGCGTCGGTGACCCGGTCCAGGTCGCCAAGGACTCGATCGAGCACGCGCGGTCCAAGCAGTACGACGTCGTGATCGTCGACACCGCCGGCCGCCTCGGCATCGACCAGGAGCTGATGCAGCAGGCCGCGGACATCCGCGACGCCGTCAGCCCCGACGAGATCCTCTTCGTCGTCGACGCGATGATCGGCCAGGACGCGGTCAACACCGCCGAGGCGTTCCGCGACGGCGTCGGCTTCGACGGCGTGGTGCTCTCCAAGCTCGACGGCGACGCCCGTGGTGGTGCTGCCCTGTCGATCGCCCACGTCACGGGCAAGCAGGTCATGTTCGCGTCGAACGGTGAGAAGCTCGAAGACTTCGACGCCTTCCACCCCGACCGCATGGCGTCCCGCATTCTCGACATGGGTGACCTGCTCACCCTGATCGAGCAGGCGGAGAAGACCTTCAGCCAGGAAGAGGCCGCCAAGATGGCCTCCAAGCTGGCGTCGAGCAAGGGCAAGGACTTCACGCTCGACGACTTCCTGGCCCAGATGGAGCAGGTCCGGAAGATGGGCTCCATCTCCAAGCTGCTCGGGATGCTGCCCGGTATGGGGCAGATCAAGGACCAGATCAACAACATCGACGAGCGCGATGTGGACCGTATGGCCGCGATCATCAAGTCGATGACCCCGAAGGAACGCGCCGAGCCGACGATCATCAACGGCTCGCGCCGGGCCCGTATCGCCAAGGGTTCCGGGGCCGAGGTCAGCGCCGTGAAGAACCTGGTGGAGCGGTTCTTCGAGGCCCGCAAGATGATGTCGAAGATGGCCCAGGGCGGCGGCATGCCGGGCATGCCCGGGATCCCGGGCATGGGCGGCGGCCCCGGCCGGCAGAAGAAGCAGGTCAAGCAGGCCAAGGGCAAGCGCAAGAGCGGCAACCCCATGAAGCGCAAGGCCGAGGAGCAGGCAGCCGCGGCCCGTCGCGAGCAGGCGGCGCAGGGCGGCGCGTTGGGTCTGCCGGCGCAGGGGGGCAACGACTTCGAGCTGCCGGACGAATTCAAGAAGTTCATGGGCTGATCGCCCGCCGAGACGCGTATGTCGTGGGCTGATCGCCCGACGAGACGCATGTGAGGGGCGCCCGCCGACGGTGGGCGCCCCTCGCGCGTGCCGCCCCGCGCCCGCGCGGCGTTCGTCCGGCGGACACCGCTTCCCCCTGAGGGCCCACCGGAAGGACTCACAAGGGGCTTCGGTGTGATTTCTCCTCTAATGTCACATTCACCGGCTGTCGGCAGAGGAGACCGCGTGACCACCCCCGTACCTCCCCGCGATCGCACCGATCAGCCGTGGCGCTCCGAAGGCGCCCCACCGCCCCCGCCGCCGCGCCGGAAGATGCCGGGGGGCTGGGGCGGACTGCTGCTGACCGCTCTCGCCGTCTACCTGGTCGCCAATCTGGTGCTCTCCTTCTTCAACGGGACGGAGGAGCGGACGATCGCGTACACGGAGTTCAGCAAGCAGGTCACCTCGGGCAACGTCTCCAAGATCTACTCCAAGGGCGATGCCATCCAGGGGCAGCTCAAGAAGGCGGCGAAGGCGCCGGGGAGCGACCACACGTACACCAAGTTCGTCACCCAGCGGCCTGCCTTCGCGGACGACAACCTCTGGGCCGAGCTGGTCAAAGAGAACGTCATGGTCACCGCCGAGCCGGTCGTCCAGCAGCGCAGCTTCCTCGCCAATCTGCTGATCTCGCTGGCACCGATACTGCTGCTCGTCGTGCTCTGGGTGTTCATCGCCCGGCGGATGTCCCGGGGCATGGGCGGCGGCGGGATGGGCGGCTTCGGACGCAAGGCCCCGCCCAAGCCCGTCGAGCTGGAGGGCGCCAGGCGCACCACCTTCCAGGACGTGGCCGGGATCGACGAGGTCGAGGGCGAGCTGAACGACGTCGTGGACTTCCTGAAGAACCCGCAGGCGTACCGGAAGATGGGCGCCCGGATGCCCGGCGGCGTCCTTCTCGCGGGACCGCCCGGCACCGGCAAGACCCTGCTCGCCCGCGCCGTCGCGGGCGAGGCCGGGGTGCCGTTCTTCTCGGCGTCGGCCTCCGAGTTCATCGAGATGATCGTCGGGGTCGGCGCGAGCCGGGTGCGGGAACTCTTCGCGGAGGCGCGCAAGGTCGCCCCCGCCATCATCTTCATCGACGAGATCGACACCATCGGCCGGGCCCGCGGCGGCGGTTCCGGCATGGGCGGCCACGACGAGCGCGAGCAGACGCTCAACCAGATCCTCACCGAGATGGACGGCTTCTCCGGCTCGGAAGGCGTCGTCGTGCTCGCCGCCACCAACCGCGCCGACGTGCTCGACCCCGCCCTCACCCGGCCCGGCCGCTTCGACCGGATCGTCACGGTCAGCCCGCCGGACAGGAACGGCCGGAAGGCGATCCTGGAGATCCACACCCGGCAGATCCCGCTCGCCGAGGACGTGAACCTGGCCCAGGTCGCCGGTACGACCCCCGGAATGACGGGCGCCGATCTCGCCAACCTCGCCAACGAGGCCGCGCTGCTCGCCGTCAAGCGCCGCCAGTCCGAGGTCAGCCAGTCCGACCTCTCGGACGCCCTGGAGAAGGTCCAGCTGGGGGCGGAACGCTCACTGGTCATGTCCGACGAGGAACGCCACAGGACCGCTTACCACGAGAGCGGGCACGCCCTGCTCGGCATGGTCCAGCCGGGCGCCGACCCGGTCCGCAAGGTCACCATCGTGCCGCGCGGACGCGCCCTGGGCGTCACCCTCTCCACGCCGGAGGCCGACAAGTACGCGTACACCGAGGAGTACCTGCGCGGCCGCATCATCGGTGCGCTCGGCGGCATGGCGGCCGAGGAGGTGGTCTTCGGCATGGTCACCACCGGCGCGGAGAGCGACCTGGAACAGGTCACCAACCTGGCCCGCGGCATGGTCGGCCGCTGGGGCATGAGCCACAAGGTGGGCAGACTGACCGCGATCCCGGGCGATGCCCAGCAGGCGTACGGACTCTCCGCGGCCCCCGCGACGCTCGACGCGGTGGACGGCGAGATGCGGCGCATCGTCGACGAGTGCTACGAGACGGCGTGCCGGCTTCTGCGCGAGAACCGGGACAGGCTGGACTCGCTGGCCGCGGCGCTGCTGGAACACGAGACGCTGGACGAGGCCGCGGCCTACCGGGCGGCCGGTATCACCCGACTGGGCAAGTAGCGACGACCGCCCTCACACCGGGCTCACGTGGTGCACACGAGATAGCGGAAGACGTTGGGCATCCAGATCGTGCCGTCCCGGCGCCGGTGCGGACGCAGGGCCTTCGAGACCTCCTTCGCCACCTGGTCGCGGTCCGTCGACCGCACCGCCGTGTCGAAGAGCCGCGTCGACAGCAGCCCGCGCACCGCGCTGTCCAGGTCCGCGTACCCGAACGGGCACGCCACCCGGCCCGAGCCGTCCGGCTTCAGACCGGCCCGGAACGCGACTTCCTCAAGATCGTCCCGGTTCGCCGGCCGCCAGCCGCCCGCGCGCGGCGCCCGCGACCCGTCGGGGGTCCGGCCCGCCACCCGCAGTACCGGCGCCGTCGCGCACCGCTCCGGCGGACCCCACCCGGTCAGCACGACCGTGCTGCCCCGGGCGGCCAGGGGCACGGCGGACCGCAGCGCGTCCACGAGCCGTTCCCCGTCACCGGACGAGCAGCCGATCGGGGTGAACGCGGTGAGCAGGTTGTACGGCGTACCGTCGGCCGGAGCGGCCGACGACGGATCACCGTCGAGAATCCGCGGCTGTCCGGCCGGAGGTCCGTCATCGCTCCCCGGATCGGGCAGCAGGCGGGTCCGGGCCAGTGCCAGCCGTTCCGGGTCGGTGTCGACGCCGGTGACCCGGGCTCCGCGCGCGGCGGCGATCAGCAGCGCGAGACCGGAGCCGCAGCCGAGGGAGAGCAGCCTGGTCCCGGATCCCACTTCGAGCCGCTCGTACACCGCTTCGTACAGCGGCGCGAGCATCCGCTCCTGGATCTCGGCCCAGTCCCGGGCACGGTCACCGGATTCCACCGCGGTGGTCGGGTCCGCGCAGCTGTGGTGCCGGACGAGCGTTGGTGTCATGGAAGCGCCCCAATCCGCCGAGAGGTCGGTCGTGTCCGATCGGTCGTGCCCGAGTGGATGCCCCCCTGGTGGTGCGTGTGCGCCCGCTTCCCCCGTATGTCAGAGAACTGCGCGTCCGCGCCCGCGTCCAGGGGCCGGACGGCAATGTCCTTGACGGCCTTGCCGCTGTGGTCCGGTGGTGCGCCCGTGGGGACGGTCCGTGGCAGCGGAGCTTGTCGCTCCGTGTGCTGGGCGGTGTCGCCGTACGATGCGCGCCATGGCAAAGGCACCCGTTCTCACGCCCCAGGCCGAGGACTTTCCCCGCTGGTACCAGGATCTGATCAACAAGGCCGAACTCGCGGACAACGGTCCGGTGCGCGGCACCATGGTCATCCGGCCGTACGGATACGGCCTGTGGGAGCGGATGCAGCAGGAGATGGATGCCCGGATCAAACAGGCGGGCGCCCGGAACGCCTACTTCCCGCTCTTCATCCCCCAGTCTTACCTGACACGCGAAGCCCAGCACGTCGAGGGCTTCGCACCGGAGCTCGCGATCGTGACCCGGGGCGGCGGGAAGGAGCTCGAAGAGCCCGTGGTGGTGCGGCCGACGTCCGAAACGATCATCAACGAGTATTTCTCGAAGTGGGTGCAGAGCTACCGGGATCTGCCGCTGCTGATCAACCAGTGGGCGAACGTCGTGCGCTGGGAGATGCGCCCGCGGGTCTTTCTCCGGACGACGGAATTCCTCTGGCAGGAGGGCCACACCGCCCACGCCACCCGCGAGGAGGCCCGGGAGTACGCCGCGTACATCCACCGGGACGTCTACGCGGACTTCATGGCCGACGTCCTGGGCATCGATGTGGTCCTCGGCCGCAAGACCCCGGCCGAGCGGTTCGCCGGGGCCGTCAACACCCTGACGCTCGAAGCGATGATGCGGGACGGCAAGGCCCTGCAGATGGGCACGAGCCACGAGCTCGGCACCAACTTCGCCCGGGCCTTCCACACCCGCTACCTGTCCAGGGAGGGCAGGCAGGAGCTCGTCTGGCAGACCTCGTGGGGCTCGTCGACCCGCATGGTCGGCGGTCTGGTCATGGCGCACGGCGACGACCACGGGCTCCGGGTGCCACCGAGGCTCGCGCCCGTCCAGGCGGTCGTCCTCGCGGTCAAGGGGGACGAGGCGGTGCCGGCCGCGGTCCGGTCCCTCGCGGAGCGGCTGCGCGCCGCGGGGATCAGGACGGAGACCGACGACCGCACCGACATCCCGTTCGGCCGCCGCGCGGTCGACTGGGAGCTGAAGGGGGTGCCGGTACGGATCGAGATCGGCCCGCGCGATCTGGCGGACGGCACCGCGATGCTGGCCAGGCGCATCCCCGGCGGAAAGGAGCCGGTGCCGGCCGAGGCCCTGCCCGGGCTGCTGCCGGCGCTCCTGGAGGAGGACCAGGCGACGCTGCTGCGGGAGTCCCGGAGCAGGCGCGAGTCGTCCACCGCCGAGGCCGCTTCCGTGGAGGAGGCCGTGGAGGCGGCCGCCGCGGGCGGCTGGGCGCGTATCCCCTGGTCGGACCTCGGACCGGCGGGGGAGGCCCGGCTCGCGGAGCACGGGCTGTCCGTGCGGTGCCTGGTCGCCGAGGACGGGTCGGTGCCGGACGCGGACGACACCCCCGGTACTGTCGCTCTGGTGGCCCGCGCCTACTGACGCTACTGACGCGGAGCCGCCCGGCACCCCCCGGCCCGCGCCCCGCCGTCTACGCGCCCGGGCGTACGGGCCACTACGTACCACCTTGGTGCGAGCCGCGAGACTTCTCCGCAGATCTGCGCACACGCCCTCGTCGGGACGCATCAACGGCAACTGACTGGTACGTGCAAATTATTTGGGATGGCCCGGAATCGGAACACCACGGCACTCGCGCTCGTTGTGACGACGTGAGCACGACACCACCTGTACTTGCCGCAGAGCTGGCGCAGGCGTGGGCCGACATTCAGCGGTACCACCCCGAGCTGCCGGATCTGGCCGCACCCGAGTCCCTGATCGGAGAGTCCTCGTCCGCCTGTGGCGCGGAACTCTCCTTCGAACGACTGCTGCACGAGGCAGTCCACGGCATCGCCGCCGCGAGGGGTGTTCGCGACACCTCGCGGGCCGGCCGCTACCACAACCGTCGATTCCTCGCGATCGCCGAGGAGCTGGGCCTCGATCACGCCGAGGAGCCCCACCCCAGCAGTGGCTTCTCACTGGTCACGCTCAATCCCGAGGCCAAGCGCAGATACCGGCCGACGATCGAGCGGCTGCAGCGCGCCCTCAAGGCGCATACGGTCGCCACCGCCGCCGACACCAAGCGCTCCTTCCGCGGCCCGGCCGCCCGGCACGGCTCCTCCGGCGGAGGGGTCCGCGTCAAGGCCGTCTGCGACTGCGGACGCAACGTGCGCGTGGTCCCGTCGGTCCTGGCGCAGGCGCCGATCGTCTGCGGTGGCTGCGGGAAGCCGTTCCGGATTCCGGAAGCCGCGGTCGCGGTGGGGTGAGCCGATGTGGTGTGGCACAATGGCTAGCTGTACTCGACAGTCGCACAGGACCCCTCTCTCCTCCGGCTGACGCGTCCATCGGGCACCCGAGTACCGCAACCCCACGTGGCATCTTCGTTGTGCCCAACCACGTCATAGACCAGGAGACACCACTTCCGTGGCAGTCAAGATCAAGCTGAAGCGTCTGGGCAAGATCCGTTCGCCTCACTACCGCATCGTCGTCGCCGACTCCCGCACCCGCCGTGACGGCCGGGCGATCGAGGAGATCGGCCTGTACCACCCGGTGCAGAACCCCTCGCGCATCGAGGTCAACTCGGAGCGTGCGCAGTACTGGCTGTCCGTCGGCGCCCAGCCGACCGAGCCGGTTCTCGCGATCCTGAAGCTCACCGGTGACTGGCAGGCCCACAAGGGTCTCCCGGCCCCCGCGCCGCTGCTGCAGCCGGAGCCCAAGGCCGACAAGCGCGCCCTGTTCGAGAGCCTGGGCGACGGCGAAGAGGCCAAGGGCGAGGCCATCACGCCGAAGGCGAAGAAGTCCGACAAGAAGGCGGACGAGGCTGCTGACGCGGCCGCGCCCGCCGAGTCGACCGAGGCCTGAGCATGCTCGAGGAGGCTCTCGAGCACCTCGTGAAGGGCATCGTCGACAACCCTGACGATGTGCAGGTCGCCTCGCGCAACCTGCGCCGTGGTCGCGTGCTGGAGGTCCGGGTCCACCCCGACGACCTCGGCAAGGTGATCGGCCGCAACGGCCGCACCGCACGCGCGCTGCGCACCGTCGTGGGCGCCATCGGCGGCCGTGGTATCCGCGTCGACCTCGTCGATGTGGACCAGGTGCGCTGACAGAGTTGAACACCGGCACGGGCCGGGGAGGGCCAAGCGCCCGCCCCGGCCCGTCGTCGTATGACAGGCCCCGGCCTGTCGCCGTATGACAGGAGAGACACAAGGTGCAGTTGGTAGTCGCTCGGATCGGCCGTGCCCATGGCATCAAGGGCGAGGTCACCGTCGAGGTGCGTACGGACGAGCCGGAGCTGCGGCTCGCGCCCGGGGCCGTGCTCGCCACCGATCCGGCCGGCGCCGGGCCGCTGACGATCGAGACCGGCCGGGTGCACAGCGGACGCCTGCTGCTGCGCTTCGAGGGTGTACGCGACCGCACGGCTGCCGAGGCCCTGCGCAACACGCTCCTGATCGCCGAGGCCGACCCGGCGGAACTCCCCGAGGACCCCGAAGAGTTCTACGACCACCAGCTCATGGACCTCGACGTGGTCCTCGCCGACGGCACCGAGGTCGGCCGGATCACCGAGATCACGCATCTGCCGTCCCAGGACCTCTTCATCGTCGAGCGGCCCGACGGCAGCGAGGTGATGATCCCGTTCGTCGAGGAGATCGTCACCGAGATCGATCTGGAGGAGCAGCGCGCGGTGATCGTCCCGCCGCCCGGTCTGATCGACGAGAGCCAGGCCGTGATCGCCTCCTCGCGCGGCGAAGAGGGCGACGGGGACGAGGCGGCCGAGGCCGGGAAGGACGTCTGATGCGGCTCGACGTCGTCACGATCTTCCCGGAGTACCTGGAACCGCTGAACGTCTCGCTCGTCGGCAAGGCCCGCGCGCGCGGCCGTCTCGACGTGCACGTGCACGACCTGCGGGACTGGACGTACGACCGGCACAACACGGTCGACGACACCCCGTACGGCGGCGGCCCGGGCATGGTCATGAAGACCGAACCGTGGGGCGAGGCCCTGGACGACGCCCTGGCGGGCGGGTACGAGGCCGGGGCGCACTCCCCGGTGCTCGTGGTGCCCACACCCAGCGGCCGTCCGTTCACCCAGGAACTCGCCGTCGAACTCTCCGAGCGCCCCTGGCTGATCTTCACGCCGGCCCGCTACGAGGGCATCGACCGGCGGGTGATGGACGAGTACGCGACCCGCATGCCCGTCGTCGAGGTGTCCATCGGCGACTACGTGCTGGCCGGCGGGGAAGCGGCGGTGCTGGTGATCACGGAGGCGGTGGCCCGGCTGCTGCCCGGCGTGCTCGGCAACGCCGAATCGCACCGGGACGATTCCTTCGCCCCCGGAGAGATGGCCAACCTGCTGGAGGGGCCCGTCTACACCAAGCCGCCCCAGTGGCGCGGCAGGGACATCCCGGACGTCCTGCTCAGCGGTCACCACGGGAAGATCGCGCGCTGGCGGCGGGACGAGGCGTTCCGCCGCACCGCGCTCAACCGGCCCGATCTCATCGAGCGCTGCGAGGCGAGCGGCTTCGACAAGAAGGACCGCGAGATCCTCTCCATCCTCGGCTGGTCACCGGAGCCCGGTGGCCGATTTTGGCGCAGGCCCGACTCCGTGGAAGAATAGGCCGCTGCTGTACGTCCGGTGTGCGCCCCTGCCACAGGGGGAAAGCGACCGCCCCCATGCATGGGGATGGTTCCGACGCCCGTCCGACGCGATCAGCGCTTCCAGCTCCTCACTATCTCCCGTCGATGACCTGTGGCATCGACGAAGAAAGCAGACAACATGGCTTCCCTGCTCGATGGCGTCAACGCCGCATCGCTGCGTACCGACCTTCCGGCGTTCCGTCCCGGTGACACCGTCAACGTCCACGTGCGAGTGATCGAGGGCAACCGCTCCCGTATCCAGCAGTTCAAGGGCGTCGTCATCCGTCGCCAGGGTTCGGGCGTCAGCGAGACCTTCACGGTCCGCAAGGTCTCCTTCAGCGTCGGCGTCGAGCGCACCTTCCCGGTGCACAGCCCGATCTTCGAGAAGATCGAGCTCGTCACCCGCGGTGACGTCCGTCGCGCCAAGCTGTACTACCTCCGTGAGCTGCGCGGCAAGGCCGCGAAGATCAAGGAGAAGCGCGACAACTGAGCTAGCTCCCAGGTCCACAGGGCGGCCGGATAAACTCTGGCCCCGATGGACACGGAAGCCAAGCCCTCGGAGCGCGACCGCTCCTCCGCACCCGCGACAGGGTCGGAGGAGGGGTCGCGCTTCTCGCGTATCCCGGACCGGCTGACCGCCTCGCTCTCCTGGCGGCGGACCGCCGTGGTCGGAGCCTTCTGCTCGGTCTTCGTCCTGCTCCTGAGCGCGTTCGTGGTGCAGCCCTTCCTGATTCCCAGCGGTTCGATGGAGCCCACGCTGCGGGTGGGGGACCGGGTACTGGTCAACAAACTGGCGTACAGCTTCGGCTCCGAGCCGCAGCGCGGCGATGTGGTGGTCTTCGACGGCACCGGATCGTTCGTGCGGGAGGCTCCTCGGGAGAACCCGGTCAGCGGGCTGCTGCACGGCGCGGCGGCGTCCCTGGGACTGGCGGAGCCTGCCGACACCGACTACGTGAAGCGGGTGGTGGGCGTGGGAGGCGACCGAGTGGTCTGCTGCGACAAGCGCGGAAGGATCGAGGTGAACGGCCGCGCGGTCGACGAGGGCTACCTGTATCCGGGAGACGCCCCGTCCCGGGCGCGCTTCGACATCGTCGTACCCGACGGCACGCTGTGGATGATGGGCGACCACCGCAGCAATTCCCGCGATTCGCGTGAACATCTGGGAGAACCGGGCGGTGGCATGGTCCCGGTCGACAAGGTGATCGGCCGGGTGGACTGGATCGGCTGGCCGCCGGGTCGGCTGGGCTCGGTGCCGGACGGCGCGACCCTCGGCGGGGCATCCTCGACGGGCGCGGCCCATGGGTAACCGGGGGCGGCGGCAGGACGGGGCGGACCCCGGGATACCGCTGCCGGCCGACGGCGGGTCGACGGCCGCGCGCTCCCTGCCGACGCGGGCGGAGCGGCGCAGGCTGGCCCGCAAGGTGAAACGGCGGCGGCGCAGGTCGACGATCCGGGAGATTCCTCTCCTCATCGTGGTGGCGTTGCTGATCGCGCTCGTGCTCAAGACGTTCCTGGTGCAGGCCTTCGTGATTCCGTCGGGGTCGATGGAGCAGACCATCCGGATCGGTGACCGGGTGCTCGTGGACAAGCTGACGCCCTGGTTCGGCTCCGAACCCCGGCGCGGCGATGTCGTCGTCTTCAAGGACCCGGGTGGCTGGCTGCAGCGGGAGAACACCGGCACGAAGGAATCACCTGTCGTCGTCAAGCAGGTGAAGGAGGCGCTGACCTTCGTCGGACTGCTGCCGTCCGACGACGAACAGGATCTGATCAAACGGGTCATCGCGATCGGTGGCGACACGGTGAAGTGCTGCGACAAGGACGGCCGGATCACCGTCAACGGTGTACCGCTCGACGAGCCCTATCTGCACCCGGGCAATCCGCCCTCCCTCATCAAATTCGAGGTAAAGGTTCCGGCGGGACGGATCTTCGTGATGGGCGACCACCGGTCCAATTCGGCCGATTCGCGCTATCACCTGGACGAGCCGGAACACGGCACGGTCTCCGAGGACGAGGTCGTGGGACGGGCTGTGGTGATCGCCTGGCCCTTCTCCCACTGGCGGAAGCTGGAGGAACGGGCGACATTCGACTCGATTCCGGACGCGCGCGCCGGGTCGCCTGCTGCGTCGGGCCTGTCGAATAGTGTGTCGTACCAGGATCCCAACGGAATGATCCCTCTCCCGACCCCTGCGGAACTCCCGCTCGTTATGGGAGTGGTGGGCCTGCACCGGCTCGGGCGCAGGCGGTCGCACGGAGTAAGGAGTGGATGTGGGGGATTTGGCGGTCGGCGCACGATCCGGACACGAGGAACCCGAGGACCGGCCGGACGATCCGGAGAACGTGGAGTCGGCCGGGTCGGCCGGGTCGGCCGGGGCGGCGGACGGCGCGGAGGGTGACGGCGACTCCTCGAACGGCGGCAACACGTCCCAGAAGAAGCCGCGCTCCTTCTGGAAGGAGCTGCCCCTGCTCATCGGCATCGCGCTGGTTCTCGCGCTGCTGATCAAGACGTTCCTGGTGCAGGCGTTCTCGATCCCCTCGGACTCGATGCAGGACACCCTCCAGCGGGGCGACCGGGTGCTGGTGGACAAGCTGACTCCTTGGTTCGGCTCCGAGCCCAAGCGCGGCGAGGTCGTGGTCTTCCACGACCCGGGCGGCTGGCTGGAGAACACCCAGACACCGAATCCGAACGTGGCGCAGAAGTTCCTCAGCTTCATCGGGCTGATGCCGTCCGTCGAGGAGAAGGACCTGATCAAGCGGGTCATCGCGATCGGTGGCGACACGGTCGAGTGCAAGAAGAACGGCCCGGTCGTGGTCAACGGCAAGGCGCTGGACGACCAGTCGTTCATCTTCCCGGGGAACACTCCCTGCAACGACGAGCCGTTCGGGCCGATCAAGGTGCCCGAGGGCCGGATCTGGGTGATGGGCGACCACCGTCAGAACTCCCTCGACTCCCGCTACCACCAGGAGCTTCCGGGCAACGGCACGGTCTCCAACGACGAGGTCGTCGGCCGGGCCATCGTCGTGGCGTGGCCGATCAACCGCTGGGCGACGCTGCCGGTCCCGAAGACCTTCGACCAGGCGGGGATCAACGACCAGTCGGCGATGAACACGGCGATGGGCCTGGCCCCGGGAGCACTCGGCGTAGCCGGTGCGCTGCCGCTCGTGTTGTGGCGCCGCAGGAGGCTGACCAGGGGGCGTACCGCCGGGTAGGGTGCCGACTCGGATCAGCGATTGTCGATCTCCGAGGTGGGGGACGCTGGGATGAGCGGAACAGGACGTACGGGCGACGGCCACGGTCGGCTCGGCAGCATGCTGTCGGGGCTGGCCGTGGCCGTCGGCTGTGTGCTCTTCCTCGGCGGTTTCGGCTGGGCGGCCGTGGTGTACAAGCCCTACACCGTGCCGACCGAGTCGATGACGCCGACGGTGCAGGCCGGAGACCGGGTGCTCGCACAGCGGATCGACGGCAGCGAGGTGCGCCGGGGCGATGTCGTGGTCTTCACGGACTCGGTGTGGGGTGACACACCGATGGTGAAGCGGGTCGTCGGGATCGGGGGCGACACGATCGCCTGCTGCGACAAGGGCCGGCTCACCGTCAATGGCAAAGCCATTGAGGAACCGTATCTGCAGAGCAAGGGCGTCGCCGCGGGGAACGACTTCACCGCCGAGGTGCCCAAGGGGCAGCTCTTCCTGCTCGGGGACGACCGCAGTGCCTCCCTGGACTCGCGGGTCCATCTGGGCGACCCGGGGCAGGGCTCCGTGCCGCGCAGCGCGGTGCAGGCCCGGGTGGACGCCATCGCCTGGCCGCTCGGCGGCATGGTCGAGCGGCCGCGGGCCTTCGCCTCCTTCCCCGGCGGGGTGTCGGCGCCCGGGCCGCTGCGCCTCCAGCTCGGGGCCGTGGCGGTGGGTGTGGTCCTCATCCTCGGGGGTGCCGCCTACGGCCCGATCGCGGCATGGTCCAGGCGGTCGGCACGGAGCAGGAGCGGAAAGGTTTCCGCCGGTGCGCACTGAGCAGCGGAAGGTCGCCCGGGTGGTGCTTCTGGACCCCGACGACCGCATCCTTCTGATGCATGGGTACGAGCCGGAGGATCCCGGGAGCACCTGGTGGTTCACCCCCGGTGGCGGGCTGGAGGGCGACGAGACCCGGGAACAGGCGGCGCTGCGCGAGCTGGCCGAGGAGACCGGGATCACCGACGTCGAGCTGGGCCCGCTGCTCTGGCAGCGGATGTGCTCGTTCCCGTTCGACGGACGCCGCTGGAACCAGGACGAATGGTACTTTCTGGCGCGTACGACGCAGACCGCGACCGACACCAGCGGGCTGACCGGTCTTGAGCAGCGAAGTGTCGCGGGTCTGAGGTGGTGGACCTCCGCCGAACTGTCGGTGGCGCGTGAGACGGTGTATCCGACCAGGCTCGCCGAACTGCTGCACACGCTGCTCGACGAGGGTCCTCCGCGTACGCCAATGGTTCTGGACCCCGAAATCGCTTAAGTGCCCAGGGGTGCCGGAGCCTGGCGCACAATGGGGGCACGCACGGCTGAAGGGGAACATGCCAATGAGCGCCGAGGACCTCGAAAAGTACGAGACCGAGATGGAGCTGAAGCTCTACCGGGAGTACCGAGATGTCGTCGGTCTGTTCAAATACGTGATCGAGACCGAACGGCGCTTCTACCTCACCAACGACTACGACATGCAGGTGCACTCGGTTCAGGGTGAGGTGTTCTTCGAAGTGTCGATGGCGGACGCCTGGGTCTGGGACATGTACCGGCCCGCACGCTTCGTCAAGCAGGTACGGGTGCTGACGTTCAAGGACGTCAACATCGAGGAGCTCAACAAGAGCGACCTCGAACTTCCGGGTGGCTGAGCCCGCTCTTCCGGGAAGTTGATTCCCACTTCCGGGTGGTGGAGTTGTCCACAATCCCGGAGTTGTCCACCAAGATCCACCCGCTGGGACCGGACGCGTCAGAGTCGGTCCCGGAGGTGGTGCCGATATGAACGCACGGGGGGCACTCGGGCGGTACGGCGAGGATCTGGCGGCACGGCTGCTGACCGGCGCCGGCATGTCCCTGCTGGAACGGAACTGGCGCTGTCGCGCCGGTGAGATCGACATCGTCGCGATGGACGGCGACGCACTCGTGATCTGCGAGGTGAAGACCCGCAGGACGGGTGCCTTCGAGCATCCGATGGCAGCTGTCACACCCCTCAAGGCGGAGCGGCTGCGGAAGCTGGCCGGGATCTGGGTCCACCGGCACGGCGGCCCGCCGCCGGGCGGGGTCCGCATCGACCTGGTCGGTGTGGTGCTGCCCAGGCGCGGAGCGCCCGTCGCCCAGCATGCGCGGGGGGTGGCCTGATGGGGTTCGCACGGGCGTGTTCGGTGGCGCTCGTCGGCGTCGAGGGCGTGGTGGTGGAGGTCCAGGCGGACCTGGAGGCGGGGGTGGCCGCGTTCACCCTGGTGGGGCTGCCGGACAAGAGCCTGGTGGAGAGCCGGGACCGGGTCAGGGCCGCGGTCGTGAACTCGGGGGCCGAGTGGCCGCAGAAGAAACTCACGGTGGGTCTGTTGCCGGCCTCCGTGCCGAAGGGCGGCTCGGGATTCGATATTGCGGTTGCCTGCGCGGTGCTCGGCGCGGCCGAGCGCATCGACCCGGCCTCGATCGCCGATGTGGTGATGATCGGTGAGCTCGGCCTGGACGGCCGGGTGCGGCCGGTGCGCGGGGTGCTGCCGGCCGTGCTCGCCGCAGCGGAGGCCGGGTACCGCCAGGTCGTCGTGCCCGAACAGACCGCGGGGGAGGCGGCGCTCGTTCCAGGAGTCTCCGTCCTCGGGGTGCGGAGCCTGCGGCAGCTGATCGCGGTGCTCTGCGACGAGCCGGTGCCGGACGAGCGGGAGAATGTTGACCAGGGGCGTCCCGACGCCATGCTGGCCGGGTTGATGATGCCCGGCGCGGGTATCGGCACCGGACTCGCCCGAGTGCCTGGGCAGGACGAGGGCAACCTGCCGGACCTGATGGACGTGGCGGGGCAGAAGACGCCCCGCAAGGCGCTGGAGGTCGCCGCGGCGGGCCGCCACCATCTGCTGCTGTCCGGACCGCCGGGGGCCGGCAAGACCATGCTGGCCGAGCGCCTTCCGGCGATCCTCCCGGCGCTGACCAGGAAGGAGTCCCTGGAAGTCACCGCGGTGCATTCGGTGGCGGGCATCCTGCCGCCGGGAGAACCCCTGGTCACCCGCGCGCCGTACTGCGCACCGCACCACTCGGCGACGATGCAGTCGCTGGTCGGCGGGGGCAACGGGGTGCCACGGCCCGGTGCCGTCTCCCTGGCCCACCGCGGGATTCTCTTTCTGGACGAGGCGCCGGAGTTCTCCATGCGGACGCTGGACGCGCTGCGCCAGCCGCTGGAGTCGGGCCATGTCGTGGTGGCGCGCAGCGCCGGGGTGGTGCGGCTGCCCGCGAGATTCCTGATGGTGCTGGCCGCCAATCCCTGCCCGTGCGGCCGCCATTCCCTCAGCGGCGCCGGTTGCGATTGCCCGCCGTCGACGGTCCGGCGCTATCAGGCGAGACTCTCCGGGCCACTGCTCGACCGGGTGGATCTGCGGGTCTTCGTCGACCCGGTCGGACGTGCGGACCTGATGAGGCAGGGAGGCGAGGGAGAGCCGACGGCCGTGGTCGCGGCCCGGGTCCGGGAGGCCAGGGCACGGGCGGCGGACCGGTTGGCAGGCACCGCGTGGAGCACCAACAGCGAGGTGCCCGGCCATGTGTTGCGGACCCGCCTGGCCGCGGCACCGGGTGCGCTCATGCAGGCCGAGCGGGACATGGAGCGGGGCCTGCTCACCGCACGGGGCCTGGACCGAGTGCTCAGGGTGGCGTGGACGGTGGCCGATCTGCGCGGTGCGGATCGTCCCGACGCCTCCGACGTCGCGGTGGCGCTGGAACTGCGCACCGGGATTCCACGGGGCGGCCTGGCGAAGGCCGGAGCGTCATGATGCTGTGGGCGGACCCCGGACGGGAGCCGGAGTCAGCCGCGGGGCCAGGCGCGGGGCCGGGCGCGGGGCCAGGCGTGGCGGCGAGCGATCGGGAACGGCTGGCGCGGGCCGCGCTGACCCGCATCCTGGAACCGGGGGACGAGCGCGGCGGCCGGTGGCTGCGGGAGTGCGGTGCCGTCGAACTGATACGCCGGATCACCACCCGGGACGGGGCCGCGGAGCGCTTGAGCGGAATGACGTCGAAACGTCTTGACGGGTACCGGTTGCGGGCCGAGAGCGTGGAGCCCGAGCGTGATCTCGCGAAGGCCGCCGCGATCGGTGGGCGGTTCGTCTGCCCCGGCGACCGGGAATGGCCGAGCCAGCTCGACGACCTGGCGGATGCCCGGCCGACCGGTCTCTGGGTGCGGGGGCCGAGTGATCTCCGCCTCTGGGCGCTGCGCTCGGTCGCCGTGGTCGGCGCCCGCGCCTGCACGCCGTACGGATCCCACATGGCGGCGAGCCTCGGCGCCGGCCTTGCCGAGCTGGGGTGGGTGGTCGTGTCGGGAGCGGCGTTCGGGGTGGACGGCGCGGCGCATCGCGGCGCGCTCGCCGTCGACGGCGCCACCATGGCGGTCCTGGCCTGCGGGGTGGACGTCGCCTATCCCCGCGGGCATGCCGAGCTGATCGGACGCATGACGGAGCAGGGACTGGTCGTCGGTGAACTCCCGCCGTCCGAGCATCCGACCCGCAGCAGATTCGTTCTCCGGAACCGGGTCATCGCCGCTTTGACGCGAGGGACGGTCGTGGTCGAGGCCGCATACCGCAGCGGTTCGCTGGTCACCGCACGCCACGCGCAGCGGCTCGGCCGCTTCACCATGGGGGTGCCGGGCCCCGCCACCAGCGGGTTGTCGGCAGGAGTCCATGAACTCCTGCGCGGGGAGGGCATCCTGGTGACGGACGCCTCGGAAGTCGCCGAACTGGTGGGGGAGATCGGTGAGCTCGCGCCGGCCAGGCACGGGCCCGTGCACCCCCGGGACCAGCTCGACACGGTCTCCGCCCAAGTCCTCGACGCGCTGCCGTACCGCGGCGGCGTCAGCGGACGCGACGTGGCCCGTGCTGCGGGAACCGGCATCGACGAAGCGCTCGGCAGGCTGTACGAACTGCACTCACTGGGGTTCGTCGAACGCGATGGCGATGAATGGCGATTGATGCCAAGACCTCCATGCAATGACGACGCGCGGCGAGGCGGTACTTGACCTGGAGCATTCGGGTGAAAAGGTGATGCAGATGACTTCGGCGGAACCTTCAGTGACGCCTCCGGGGCCGACGCACGCGGCGTCGGCCCCGGGCCCGAGTCATGTGCGATCGGCCGGAACCGCTCAGCGCCGATCCGCTGTTCCGCGCGGACCGCGACACCGCGGTCACGCTACGCTCACAAGGAATCCGGCTCAGGCACAAGTCCCCCAGCACTTCACAGCAGAACGGCTCAAGGCACCACATGCCCCAGCACACCTCCGGGTCTGACCGCGCGGCAGTACCACCGGCTGCGCGTGGCACTGTGCGCCCCCCTGCCCCTTCCTCGCTCGACGAGTTGTGGCGTTCGTACAAGTCCACGGGCGACGAGCGGTTGCGGGAGCAGTTGATCCTGCACTACTCGCCGTTGGTGAAGTACGTCGCGGGCCGGGTGAGCGTGGGGCTGCCCTCCAACGTCGAGCAGGCGGACTTCGTCTCCTCGGGGGTGTTCGGACTGATCGACGCGATCGAGAAGTTCGACATCGAGCGCGCCATCAAGTTCGAGACGTACGCGATCACCCGCATCCGTGGCGCGATGATCGACGAACTCCGGGCACTGGACTGGATCCCGCGCTCGGTCCGGCAGAAGGCACGGGCCGTGGAACGCGCCTACGCCACGTTGGAAGCGCAGCTGCGACGCACCCCTTCCGAGCCGGAGGTCGCTGCGGAGATGGGTATCGCGCTGGAGGAACTGCACGCGGTTTTCAGCCAGTTGTCGTTGGCGAACGTGGTCGCGCTGGAGGAACTGCTGCACGTCGGCGGCGAGGGTGGTGACCGTCTGAGCCTGATGGACACGCTGGAGGACACCGCAGCCGACGATCCGGTGGAGGTCGCCGAGGACCGTGAGCTCAGACGGTTGCTCGCCCGGGCGATCAACACACTTCCGGAGCGGGAGAAGACGGTCGTCACCCTCTACTACTACGAGGGCCTCACCCTCGCCGAGATCGGCAATGTGCTCGGGGTGACCGAGAGCCGGGTGAGCCAGATCCACACCAAGTCGGTGCTCCAACTCCGTGCGAAACTGGCCGACGCCGGACGCTGACACCACCGTCGGCACGCGTCGGCCGTGGCTGCTTCTGCCACCGATGGGGGCCGCACGCTCTCTCTCCGGGACCGGTCGCCGTAAAGTGGATGTGTGCCCAGGATTCGAGCGGCCTCGGTGGCCGAGCACCGGACCATGCAGCGCGGCGCCCTCCTGGACGCCGCCCGTTCCCTGCTGTCCGAGGGCGGTACGGAGGCGTTGACCTTCCCCGCGCTCGCCGAACGCACGGGCCTCGCCCGTTCCTCGGTCTATGAGTACTTCCGCTCCCGTGCCGCTGTCGTCGAAGAGCTCTGTGCCGTCGACTTCCCGGTCTGGGCGTCCGAGGTCGAGTACGCGATGGAGCGGGCCACCACACCCGAGGGAAAGATCGAGGCCTATGTGCGCCGGCAGCTCGATCTCGTCGGGGACCGCCGCCACCGGGCGGTCGTGGCGATCTCGGCGAGCGAGTTGGACGCGGGCGCACGCGAGAAGATCCGGGCCGCGCACGGCGGCCTGATCGCCATGATCGTCGAAGCGCTCGGCGACCTCGGCCATGAGCAGCCGAGACTGGCGGCGATGCTGCTGCAGGGCTCGGTGGATGCCGCGGTGCGGCGTATCGAACTCGGTGTGGCGGAAGAGCCGGGCGTGATCGCGGACATCGCCGTCGCCATGGTCCTGCGGGGCGTGCAGGGCGCCCGGGACTGACGTCGCAGCCGCACCGCGGCAACGGCGAGCAGAACGGCAGGGGCTGAGGCTCCACCCCCGGCTTCCCCGGCTTCCCCGGCTTCCCCGGCTTCCCCGGCTTCCCCGGCTTCCCCGGCTTCCCCGGCTTCCCCGGCTTCCCCGGCTTCCCCGGCCGAGGGCCGGGGCTCCGGCACACCGAACACCGGCAGCAGCCGCGACGGCCCCCGTCGCAGGAGCTCCGGAGGCAGCAGCGACAGCGGATCCAGGTAGGCGTCCGCGCGCCGCAGCCCCCAGTGCAGACAGCCCGAAGCGCAGTGGAAGGGCCCCGCCTCCAGGACCGCCACGGTCTGTCCAGCGGTCACCTGCTCGTCCTTCGCGACCAGCACGCGCACCGGCTCGTACGTGGTCCGCAGCGGCGGATCGCCGGTCCCGGCCACTTCGATCGCCAGCACCCCGCGTCCCGCCACACGCCCCGCGAACGAGACCCGGCCCGAGGCTGCGGCCAGCACCACCGTGCCCGGCTGTGCGTCGAGATCCACCCCGCGGTGGCCCCGCCCGTACGGCCCAGCCGGCGGCTCCCATCCCCGTACGACCGCAGGCCGCCCCGCGAGCGGCCACAGCCGCACCCCGTCCGGACGGGGCGTCGGTGGAGGAGCGGGTGGAGGCGAGGGCGCAGGAGCAGGAGCAGGAGCAGGAGAGCGTGCAGGGGCGGGTGTCGGCGGGAGTGTGGGCGCGGGCTGGGGCGATGGCCCCTCGGCTGCCGCTCCCGGCGCACCGCACAGCGCCGCGAGGAGGACCGCCACCGCCATGGGAAGGACCGCCACCGTCGCGAGCCCGGCTCCGTTCGGGCGGATCGTGCGCCCGGCGACGGCTTCACCGCGGCACGGACGGAGGCGCGGGCGCGGACGGAGGCGCAGGTGCAGACGCAGACGCAGACGCAGACGCAGGCTGAGGTTGCAGGCGGCAGCGGTCGGATCTGGAGTGGATCGCATGGCAGAACCGTCCCGCACCGCTCGCAATCGCGGGGATCATGGACCGGATCTGTGGACAACCAACCGGTTGTGGACAGGGCCGTCACCCGGCACCCGGCCTGTCCCGTACACTTCCTATGGCGATCCGGGTCACCGGGTCGACTTCGCACGCCCCGCCACCCCCTCTCTGCGGACGGTGGCCGCGCTCCTCGGTCCCTTGTGGCACGGCGCGTCGGGGCGTCAGGCGCGAGCGCAATCCTGCGGTCGCGACAACCGAGTACCTCAAGGAGTACGGCCATGGCCGTCGTCACGATGCGGGAGCTGCTGGAAAGCGGCGTCCACTTCGGTCACCAGACCCGTCGCTGGAACCCGAAGATGAAGCGCTTCATCTTCACCGAGCGCAACGGCATCTACATCATCGACCTGCTCCAGTCGCTGTCGTACATCGACCGCGCCTACGAGTTCGTCAAGGAGACCGTCGCCCACGGCGGCTCCATCATGTTCGTCGGTACGAAGAAGCAGGCCCAGGAGGCCATCGCCGAGCAGGCGACGCGCGTCGGCATGCCGTACGTCAACCAGCGTTGGCTCGGTGGCATGCTCACCAACTTCTCCACCGTCTACAAGCGCCTTCAGCGTCTGAAGGAGCTTGAGCTCATCGACTTCGAGGATGTGGCCGCCTCCGGTCTCACCAAGAAGGAGCTCCTGGTTCTCTCCCGCGAGAAGGCCAAGCTGGAGAAGACCCTCGGTGGTATCCGCGAGATGCAGAAGGTGCCGAGCGCCGTCTGGATCGTCGACACCAAGAAGGAGCACATCGCCGTCGGTGAGGCGCGCAAGCTCCACATCCCGGTCGTCGCGATCCTCGACACCAACTGCGACCCCGACGAGGTCGACTACAAGATTCCGGGCAACGACGACGCGATCCGCTCCGTCACCCTGCTCACCCGCGTGATCGCCGACGCCGTCGCCGAGGGCCTCATCGCCCGTTCCGGTGCCGCCACCGGTGACTCGAAGCCGGGCGAGAAGGCCGCCGGCGAGCCGCTCGCCGAGTGGGAGCGCGACCTGCTCGAAGGCGACAAGAAGGCCGACGCCGAGGTCCAGTCCTCCGCCGAGACCGAGAAGGTCGCCGACGCCGAGAAGGCCGACGAGGCCCCGGCCGCCGAGGCTCCGGCCGCCGACGCCGAGAAGGCCGACGAGGCTCCGGCTGCGGACGCCGAGAAGCCCGCCGAGGCTCCGGCTGCGGACGCCGAGCAGGCCTGACACCCGTCACGGCTGATGACGGCGGGGGCGGGTGCCACGAGCATCGCCCCCGCCGTTCACCCGTAGATCTTTCAGACTTCGAGAGAGAAACACAGACTCATGGCGAACTACACCGCCGCTGACGTCAAGAAGCTCCGCGAGCTGACCGGCGCCGGCATGATGGACTGCAAGAAGGCGCTCGACGAGGCCGACGGCAACGTCGACAAGGCCGTCGAGGAGCTCCGTATCAAGGGTCAGAAGGGCGTCGCCAAGCGCGAGGGCCGTTCTGCCGAGAACGGTGCCGTCGTCTCCCTCATCTCCGAGGACAAGACCTCCGGCGTTCTGGTCGAGCTGAAGTGCGAGACGGACTTCGTCGCCAAGGGCGAGAAGTTCCAGACCGTGGCCAACACGCTCGCCGCACACGTCGCCGCGACCTCCCCGGCCGACCTGGCCGCGCTGCTCGCCTCCGAGATCGAGGCCGGCAAGACCGTCCAGGCGTACGTCGACGAGGCCAACGCCAACCTCGGCGAGAAGATCGTTCTGGACCGCTTCGCGCAGTTCACCGGCGGTTACGTGGCTGCGTACATGCACCGCACGATGCCCGACCTCCCGCCGCAGGTCGGCGTCCTGGTCGAGCTCGACAAGGGGACCGCCTCGGACGAGGCAGCCGCAGAGGTCGCCAAGGACGTCGCGCAGCACATCGCCGCCTTCGCCCCGAAGTACCTCAACCGTGACGAGGTCCCGGCCGAGACGGTCGAGAACGAGCGTCGTGTCGCCGAGGCCACCTCTCGCGAGGAGGGCAAGCCCGAGGCCGCCCTTCCGAAGATCGTCGAGGGTCGCGTCAACGGCTTCTTCAAGGACATCGTCGTCCTGGAGCAGGCCTTCGCCAAGGACAACAAGAAGTCCGTCCAGAAGATCCTGGACGAGGCCGGTGTCACCCTGAAGCGCTTCTCGCGCATCAAGGTCGGCATCTGAGTCCGTCCGCGAAAAACGGTGGACCCGGATAGGGTCTGGTGCAGTCGTCGGCCGCACACATGCCGTACGACCGCAGAACTGACGAGGAGGCCATTGCCGCTGAGGGACACCAGACCCACCGGCAGTGGCCTTCTTCGTATGTGCACGAGGAGAATCTCCATGAACAAGGGCGCGGACGCCGCAAAAGGTGACCACAAGCGCGACGACGGCAAGGTACCCGGACGCTTCATGCTGAAGCTGTCCGGAGAGGCGTTCGCCGGCGGCGGGGGCCTCGGCGTCGACCCCGACGTCGTACACGCCATCGCCCGGGAAATCGCGGCAGTCGTCCGCGGCGGTGCGGAAATCGCGATCGTCATCGGCGGCGGCAACTTCTTCCGCGGTGCCGAGCTCCAGCAGCGCGGCATGGACCGGGCGCGCTCCGACTACATGGGCATGCTCGGCACGGTCATGAACTGCCTGGCACTCCAGGACTTCCTGGAGAAGGAGGGCATCGACTCCCGCGTCCAGACCGCCATCACCATGGGGCAGGTTGCGGAACCGTACATTCCGCTGCGTGCCGTACGTCACCTGGAGAAGGGCCGCGTCGTCATCTTCGGCGCCGGTATGGGAATGCCGTACTTCTCCACCGACACCACCGCTGCCCAGCGCGCCCTGGAGATCGACGCCCAGGGTCTGCTGATGGGCAAGAACGGGGTGGACGGGGTCTACGACTCCGACCCGAAGACCAACCCCGACGCGGTGAAGTTCGACGCCCTTGAGTACAGCGAGGTGCTCGCCCGCGATCTCAAGGTCGCCGACGCCACCGCCATCACACTCTGCCGTGACAACCAGTTGCCGATCCTCGTCTTCGAACTGACGGCCACGGGCAATATCGCCCGCGCGGTCAAGGGTGAGAAGATCGGCACGCTCGTGAGTGACCAGGGCACCCGGGTCTGAGAAAAACCGGGGGATCCTCCCAGGACGTCACGGGAGGGTTCTGGGCCTGCGGGGAACACCCCTGACAGGTCCCGAACGGATGGACAACGGCCTGCCGGTCGGACACCGTGCAGGTGAGGACGCGACGCAGGACCCGCCGGGCCCGAGCACGCCGGGCCCGCTCAAGACACGCAGGAGCACGTGGTGATCGAAGAAACCCTCCTCGAGGCCGAGGAGAAGATGGAGAAGGCCGTCGTCGTCGCGAAAGAGGACTTCGCCGCGATCCGTACCGGCCGTGCGCACCCGGCGATGTTCAACAAGATCGTCGCCGACTACTACGGTGCGTTGACCCCGATCAACCAGCTCGCCTCGTTCTCGGTGCCCGAGCCGCGCATGGCCGTCGTGACGCCGTTCGACAAGACCGCGCTGCGCAACATCGAGCAGGCCATCCGTGACTCGGACCTCGGCGTCAACCCGAGCAACGACGGCAATATCATCCGGGTGACCTTCCCGGAGCTGACCGAGGAGCGTCGCCGCGACTACATCAAGGTCGCGAAGGCGAAGGCCGAGGACTCCAAGATCTCCATCCGGGCCGTGCGCCGCAAGGCCAAGGAGACGCTGGACAAGCTCGTCAAGGACAAGGAGTCCGGCGAGGACGAGGTGCGTCGCGCCGAGAAGGAGCTCGACGACACCACCGCGAAGTACGTCGCACAGGTCGACGAGCTGCTCAAGCACAAGGAAGCCGAGCTGCTCGAAGTCTGATGAACGACTCTTCCTGGGGCGCCCCGCAGGGAGCCGGCCGCTGGGGTGCGCCCGAGATACAGGCGGCTCCGGCGGGTCCTGCATACGATGTGCATGACGCCCAGCAGACTCGGCCCATGCCCATCGTGCCGGACGTTCCCGACGCAGGTAGAGACGCTGACGACCGTGATGACCGGGGCCGGGGGGCCGCACGCCTGAGCGGCGGCCCCCTGTTCCGTGACGAGATGCCGCAGGAGCCCATGTCCACCGCGCCGCCGCCCCCGCAGAAGAAACGTGCGGGCCGTGACCTGCGATCCGCAATAGGGGTCGGTGTGGGGCTCGGCGCCGTCATCGTCGCCTCGCTCTTCATCGTGAAGGCCGTCTTCGTCGGCGTGATCGCCGTCGCCGTTGTCGTGGGGCTGTGGGAGCTCACCTCCCGGCTGGAGGAGCGCAAGGGCATCAAGGCGCCGCTCATCCCGCTGGCGGTCGGCGGCGCGGCGATGGTGGTGGCGGGCTACGCCCGAGGCGCCGAGGGTGCCTGGGTGGCGATGGCGCTGACCGCCCTCGCGGTGCTCGTCTGGCGCATGACCGAGCCTCCGGAGGGCTACCTCAAGGACGTCACGGCGGGCGTGTTCGCCGCGTTCTACGTGCCCTTCCTGGCTACGTTCGTCGCGATGCTCCTGACAGCGGACGACGGGCCGCAGCGAGTGCTCACCTTCCTGCTGCTGACCGTGGTCAGTGACACGGGCGCGTACGCCGTCGGCTGGCGCTTCGGCAAGCACAAGCTGGCACCGCGCATCAGTCCTGGAAAGACCCGCGAGGGCCTGTTCGGTGCCGTCGCCTTCGCGATGGTCGCCGGTGCGCTGTGCATGCAGTTCCTGATCGACGGCGGTTCCTGGTGGCAGGGCCTGCTGCTGGGGCTCGCGGTCGCGGCCAGTGCCACGCTCGGTGATCTGGGCGAGTCGATGATCAAACGAGACCTCGGGATCAAGGACATGGGCACGCTGCTGCCGGGGCACGGCGGCATCATGGACCGGCTGGACTCGCTGCTGCCGACCGCCCCGGTGGTCTGGCTGCTGCTGGAGCTGTTCGTGGGCGCCGGCTGACCCCTGGGACGGCATACCGTCCTGACCTGGGCTTTTGCGAATGAGGGTCCGTTGTCCACAGGACGACGGGCCCTCATCGTTCTGTCTGCGACACTGTCTGTCTGTGACACTGGATGAACCATCAGGAAGCGGGAGTTCGGCGCGGCCGGCTCCGTGCCAGGATCTCGGAATGAATGAACTGAAGATTCATCCTCGCGCCGATGATCACATGCCGGGCTGCACCGAGGCTCTCGCCACCGTTCACGCGGCAGATCGCTACCCGGTGGATTGGCCTGCCGATCCCGAAGGATGGCTGACTCCCCGAAGCATGCTCGCCGCTTGGGTGGCTGTAGACGGTTCGGAGGTCCTGGGCCATATGGTCCTGGCCCGTCCGGGGGCGGCGCTTGCGACCGCTGTCGGGCTGCCCGCCCAGCGTCTGATATCTGTCGCGCGGCTCTTCGTCAGCGCCCGTGCTCGCCGACGAGGGGTAGCGGCCAAGCTGCTGGACAAGGCGGTCGAAGAAGCGGTGGTCCACGGACTGAGGCCCGTTCTGGAAGTCGAGGCCGGTGCGACCGCGGCCATCAAGCTCTACGAGCGTGCCCGCTGGCGTCATGCCGGCAGTTTCGCGGCCGACTGGACCACGGCCGACGGCCGCGTCGCGCAGATGCGCTCGTATGTCGGCCCCTCCGAACAAGGTGAATTTGCCTGACGCGGCAGTAGGTGGGTGGTCGCGCAGTCCGGGCCGACCGTGCCAGCCGTGCTCGTGCGCCGGGCCGTCTGTGGGCCGTCGGGGCCGCCGACGACAACCCAGGACGACCGACAACGACCGCGACGGCCCGGCCCTGGCGGTCGCTGAGCCGGGCGACGCCCGGCGGACCTCGGCGGGTCTGCGACACTGGATGAACCATGCCTAAGCCCGGAGAACTCACTTTCGTCGCGCCCCGCGGAGCCAAGAAGCCCCCGCGGCACCTCGCCGACCTCACGCCCGCCGAGCGCAAGGAGGCCGTCGCCGCGATCGGCGAGAAGCCGTTCCGCGCGCAGCAGCTCTCGCAGCACTACTTCTCGCGCTACGCACACGACCCGGCCGAGTGGACGAACATCCCGGCCGGCTCGCGGGACAATCTCGCCGAGGCGCTGTTCCCCGACCTGATGTCGGTGGTCCGCCACATCAGCTGCGACGACGACACCACCCGCAAGACGCTGTGGAAACTGCATGACGGGACGCTCGTCGAGTCCGTCCTGATGCGCTACCCGGAGCGGGTGACGATGTGTATCTCGTCACAGGCGGGATGCGGGATGAACTGCCCGTTCTGTGCCACGGGACAGGCCGGTCTCGACCGCAATCTGTCGACCGCGGAGATCGTTCACCAGATCGTGGACGGCATGCGCGCGCTGCGTGACGGAGAGGTTCCCGGAGGCCCCGCACGGCTTTCCAACATCGTCTTCATGGGCATGGGCGAGCCGCTCGCCAACTACAACCGTGTGGTCGGCGCGATCCGTCGGCTGACGGACCCGGAGCCGGACGGACTGGGGCTCTCGCAGCGCGGTATCACCGTCTCCACCGTGGGCCTGGTGCCCGCGATGCTCCGCTTCGCCGACGAGGGCTTCAAGTGCCGCCTCGCCGTTTCCCTGCACGCCCCGGACGACGAGCTGCGCGACACCCTCGTCCCCGTGAACACGCGCTGGAAGGTGCGTGAGGTGCTGGACGCCGCGTGGGAGTACGCGGAGAAGTCCGGCCGCCGCATCTCCATCGAGTACGCGTTGATCCGGGACATCAACGACCAGGCATGGCGTGGTGACCGGCTCGGCCGACTCCTCAAGGGCAAGCGGGTGCACGTCAACCTGATCCCGCTGAACCCGACGCCCGGCTCCAAGTGGACCGCGTCGCGGCCCGAGGACGAGAAGGCGTTCGTCGAGGCGATCGCGGCACACGGGGTGCCGGTGACCGTGCGGGACACGCGGGGCCAGGAGATCGACGGAGCCTGCGGGCAGTTGGCGGCAGCCGAGCGCTGAGGCCGAGGAGGCCCGTGTAGCCTGGGCCTGCAATCAACTTCATATCCTGCAATCAACTTCATATTCCGACAGGGGAGCGCCACAGCGCTGAGAGTGCGGCACCGTGAACAGGTAGGCCGCAGACCCTCTGAACCTCGCCCGGGTCATTCCGGGTAGGAAGTTCGGTCATCAACTCATGCTGTTGCGCCCTGCCCGCTTTTCGCGCGGGCAGGGCCGCGTCTCTTCCTGGCCAAAACCCAGGAGGAATCCACAATGAGCACCACACGCAGAACCATGCAGCTCGCGGCGTCGGCCGTCGCCGCGGCGCTCGGTGTCACGGCACTGGCCGGATGCGGAAGTTCCGACTCGTCGGACTCCGCTTCCGGCGGCACCAAGGGCTCCGGCACGCAGAGCTCCGGCTCCAAGACGGTGACGCTCGTCAGCCATGACTCCTTCAACGCCTCCGAGGACGTGCTCAAGGAGTTCACGCGCGAGACCGGCTACACCGTCAAGGTGCTGAAGAGCGGCGACGCCGGTGTCGCGCTCAACCAGGAGATCCTGACCAAGGGCTCCCCGCGCGGCGACGTGTTCTTCGGCGTCGACAACACCCTGCTCTCCCGCGCCCTCGACAGCGGTCTCTTCACTCCGTACGAGGCGAAGGGCATCGACCAGGTGGCGGCCGACACCCAACTGGACGCCGCGGAGCACCGGGTCACCCCGATCGACACCGGCGACATCTGTGTCAACTACGACAAGAAGTACTTCGCCGACAAGAAGCTCGCGCCGCCGCAGTCCTTCGACGACCTGGCGAAGCCCGCGTACAAGAACCTCCTCGTCACCGAGAACGCCGCGACCTCCTCGCCCGGCCTCGGCTTCCTCCTCGGAACCGTCGCCACCTATGGCGAGAAGGGTTACCAGGACTACTGGAAGAAGCTGAAGAGCAACGGCGTCAAGGTCGTCGACGGCTGGGAGCAGGCGTACAACGAGGAGTTCTCCGGTTCCGCCGGCGGCAGGAAGGCCAAGGCAGACCGGCCGCTCGTCGTCTCGTACGCCTCCAGCCCGCCCGTCGAGGTGCTCTACGCGAAGCCGCAGCCGACCGAGGCCCCGACCGGGGTCGCCACCGGGACCTGCTTCCGGCAGATCGAGTTCGCGGGCCTGCTGGACGGTGCGAAGAACGAGGCGGGCGGCAAGGCCCTGCTGGACTTCCTGATCAGCAAGAAGTTCCAGGAGGACATGCCGCTCAACATGTTCGTGAACCCGGTCGTCGAGAGCGCGAAGCTGCCGGAACTCTTCACGAAGTTCGGCGCGACGGTGGACAGGCCGACGACCGTCGCCCCCGACAGGATCGCCAAGAACCGTGAGCAGTGGGTCCAGTCGTGGTCCTCGCTGGTCGTGAAGTAGGGACGTCTCCCGAACGCGGAACGGACGCGGGCGGGACGGACGAGAACGGGACGGACGAGAAGGGGACGGACGAGAACGGGACGGACGAGAACGGGACGGACAAGAACGGGACGGACGAGAACGGGACGCGCGAGCAGGGGACGAGCGCGCCCGGTGGGGGGGCGCGCGGGCGGATGCCGCTCGGCCGCTCCGGGCACGCGAACCGCGCGAACGCATGGCGCGGGAGTGCGGTCCGGCTCGGGCTGATGGCCGTGCCCGGCGCGTTCTTCGCGCTGTTCTTCGCCTACCCCGTCGCCGCGATCGTCGGCCGCGGCCTGAAGACGGACGGCGTCTGGCAGTTCGGCCGGATCGGCGAGGTGCTGACCCGGCCGGACATCCGTGACGTCCTCTGGTTCACCACCTGGCAGGCGCTCGCCTCGACCGCGCTGACGCTGGTGATCGCACTGCCCGGTGCCTATGTCTTCGCCCGCCTCGACTTCCCCGGCAAGCAACTGCTGCGCGCTGTCGTCACCGTGCCCTTCGTCCTGCCGACCGTCGTCGTCGGCACCGCCTTCCTCGCGTTGCTGGGACGCGGCGGGTTCCTCGACCAACTCTGGGGCGTACGCCTCGACACCACCGTGTGGGCGATTCTCCTCGCCCATGTCTTCTTCAACTACGCCGTGGTCGTGCGCACCGTGGGCGGGCTGTGGTCCCAGCTCGACCCACGCCAGGAGGAGGCGGCCCGCGTGCTGGGCGCCGGACGGTTCGCCGCCTGGCGGCGCGTCACCCTGCCGGCACTCGCGCCCGCCGTGGCCGCCGCCGCGCTGATGGTCTTCCTCTTCACCTTCACCTCCTTCGGCGTCGTACAGATCCTCGGCGGCCCGGGATTCTCCACGCTGGAGGTGGAGATCTACCGGCAGACCGCCCAGTTGCTCGCCCTGCCGACGGCCGCCGTGCTGACGCTGGTGCAGTTCGCCGCGGTGGGTGCGGTCCTCGCCGTGCACGCGTGGACCGTCCGGCGCAGAGAGACCGCGCTGAAGCTGGTCGACCCGGCACAGACCGCGCGCAGGCCGCGCGGTGCCGGGCAGTGGGCCCTGCTCTGCGCGGTGCTCCTGACCGTGCTCGTGCTGATCCTGCTGCCGCTCGGGGTGCTGGTCGAGCGCTCGTTGGACACGCCCGGCGGCCACGGCCTCGACTTCTACCGCGCCCTGGGATCCGCCGACGCGGGCGGCGGCACGTTCCTGGTCGCACCGCTCGAAGCGATCGGGAACTCGTTGCAGTACGCGCTGGTCGCGACCGTCATCGCGCTGATCGTCGGCGGGCTCGCCGCCACGGCGCTGACCCGTCGCGCGGGACGGCTCGTGCGAGGATTCGACGCCTTGCTGATGCTTCCGCTCGGGGTGTCCGCGGTCACCGTCGGCTTCGGCTTTCTGATCACCCTGGACAAGCCACCGCTGGATCTGCGGACTTCCTGGATTCTGGTGCCGCTCGCCCAGGCGCTGGTCGGGGTGCCCTTCGTCGTACGGACCATGCTGCCGGTCCTGCGGGCCGTGGACGGCCGGCTGAGGGAGGCGGCCGCGGTGCTCGGGGCGTCACCTCTGCGTGCCTGGCGGGAGGTCGATCTGCCGTTGGTGCGGCGGGCCTTGCTGGTGGCGGCCGGTTTCGCGTTCGCCGTGTCGCTCGGTGAGTTCGGCGCGACGGTGTTCATCGCGCGCCCCGACCGGCCGACGCTGCCGGTCGCGGTGGCCCGGCTGCTGGGGCGGGCCGGGGAGCTCAACTACGGCCAGGCGATGGCCCTCAGCACCATTCTGATGGTGGTCTGCGCGGTGTCGCTGCTCCTGCTCGAACGTATCCGCACGGACCGATCCGGGGAGTTCTAGAGATGCTGACACTGGAATCGGCCACGGTCCGCTTCGGTGCGCGGGCGGCGCTGGACGGGGTGGATCTGGAGGTCGCCGAGCACGAGATCGTGTGCGTGCTCGGGCCGAGCGGCAGCGGCAAGTCGACCCTGCTGCGGGTGGTCGCCGGCCTGCGCCCACCGGACGGCGGACGGGTGCTGCTGGACGGCGCGGACCAGGCCGGGGTACCGGTGCACCGGCGCGGTCTCGGCCTGATGTTCCAGGACCACCAGCTCTTCCCGCACCGGGACGTCGGCGCCAACGTCGCCTTCGGACTGCGGATGCGCGGGGTGCCGCGCCATGATCAAAAGCGCAGGGTCGGCGAACTCCTCGACCTGGTGGGGCTGCCCGGAGCCGAGCGGCGGGCCGTCGCCGCGCTCTCCGGCGGTGAGCAGCAGCGTGTCGCTCTCGCGCGGGCCCTCGCGCCGAGCCCGAAGCTGCTGATGCTGGACGAACCGCTCGGACAGCTCGACCGCAGCCTGCGCGAACGGCTCGTCGTCGAACTGCGCACGCTCTTCGGCCGGCTGGGTACGACGGTGCTCGCCGTCACCCATGACCAGGGCGAGGCCTTCGCCCTCGCCGACCGGGTCGTGGTGATGCGCGAAGGCCGGATCGCCCAGGTGGGCACCCCGCTGGAGGTCTGGCAGCGGCCCGCCTCCGCGTTCGTCGCCCGGTTCCTCGGCTTCGACAACGTGGTGGAGGCGACGGTGTCCGGCGCGGCCGCCGACACGGTGTGGGGCAGGGTGCCGGTGCCGGACGGCTCGCCGCAGGGAGCGTGCGATCTGCTGGTGCGCCCGGCCGGAGTGCGGATCGTCGCCCCGGACGAGGGGCTGCGCTGCACGGTCGGGACGCGTACCTTCCGGGGCGACCGCGTCGCCGTACGGCTGACCCCGGTGAGCGGACCGGTCCTGGAGGCGGAGTGCGCGCTGCGGGAGGCCCCGCAGGAGGGGGCGACGGTCGGGGCCGCCTTCGACGCGGCGGAGACCGTCGTCCTGCCCGCCGTCCTCTGACCCGTCCCGCGGGTGCGGAGAGGCACGAGGCTGCATTCACTGGACCGGACGAACCGCGTCCGACGGTCCCGCCCGCCGTTTCCCGGCGTCCGCGACCGCACGGGCTGCCGGGCCGGCCACGCGCGCCGGGGCGGTGCGGCGGTGTCCGTGCAAGCTGGAGGCGGACAGGCGGTCGATCCGGCACGGCCGCGCGACGGACGATCCGGAACGACTCCGAGAGGGACGGGAACCATGACCGAGTCAGCACGCGAGGGCATCGACATCACCCGCGTCCTCGATGCCCCGAGGGAACGGGTCTTCGAGGCGTGGACGACCCCCGAGCACTTCGCCGCCTGGTACGGCGGGGACGCCGACGTTCCGCTCGACCAGGTGTCGATGGACGTCAGGCCGGGCGGTGCCTGGAGCCTGGTCATCGTGGTGCCGGGCGTCGACATGCCCTTCCACGGGGTCTACCGCGAGGTCGTCGCCCCCGAGCGGCTGGTGTTCACGCTGAAGGACGCCACGGCGCCCGACGGCATCGAGGGCGAGACCGTCGCCGTCACCTTCACCGACCGCGGCCACCACACCACCGAAATGGCCTTCACACAGCGCGGCGGCAATCTCACGGCCGAGCAGTACGCGGCGGCCGAGGACGGCTGGGAAGCCTTCTTCGACGCGCTCGTGGCCCGGCTCGCGTCCCGGTGAACCGGCCCGTGTCCTTCTTCCACGCGCTCGTGGACGGGCTCGTGTCCCTCTGAACCGGCCGCGTTCGCCGGCCCGCCGCGGGAGCCGCAGCAGGTCGGCGTCGCGTCGTGCTACGCAGCCCCCGAGGCGCGCGGGCGCGACCGGTGAACGGTGTCCTCAGGTCCTCAGGCCGTCAGCGGCAGCGCGGCCAGCTCGGCGATCAGCCAGGTCAGCGGGGCGAAGACGACCAGCAGCGCGGCCCCGCGCAGGGCTGTCGCGGCCCACAGGGCCGAGGCCGGGGCACCCAGCCGCAGCAGTGCCTGCGTGGTGGGTGTGCGGTCCTGCTTCGCCTCCAACGCGGAGGTCAGCAGCGTCGCCGACGTACAACCGAGGACGAGTACGGCCCCCAGTGCGGTGAGCGGGCCGAGGGGGCGCGCCCCCGTGCCGTACAGCGCGTAGGCGGCGACCAGTGCGGAGAGGACCGCGCAGACCACACCGAGCGGCCCGCCGATCCGTCGGGCCTCGTCCATCAGCACGCGTCCGGCCAGCAGGCGCACGGCACCGGGGCGCATCGCCTGGAGCAGTCGCCCGCAGTGGTACGCCAGGCCGGGCCCGGCCATGGCCAGGCCGATCGCCGTCAGCGTCCACCCCGCCAGCACTCCGGCCGGGGTGGCGTCGAGCCTGCCGGGGAGCGGGAGCAGGCTGTGCCCGTCGCCCCGGCTCATGTACGCCTCCACGGCGAGGCCGGCCGCGGTCAGCGCCACGCCCCACGGCAGCCCGGTCGGGGGCGCCGCGGCGGGGGGCCGGCCGCCCGGCACGGCGCCCGGCTCGGTCTCGTCGTCCGGGACCGTTTCCGGGACGGTCCGGGCGCGCAGCGCCAGCGCGCTCGCCGTCGCCGCGGACACCGGGACCAGGGACAGCAGCACGAGTACGGCCGCGAGCGGCAGCGAGGCGTCCGCGTCGAGCAGCCCGGCCGCCGCACCGTCGAACGGCAGCCCGGACAGGTCGCCGCGCAGATGCAGGAAGAACAGCAGGGCCACCATGGACCCGAGGGTGCAGGAGACGGCTGTGGAGACCCCGGCGAGTACGGCGAGCCTGACCGGTCCGAGACCCACGGCGGACAGCCCGGAGCGGGGCCGGGTGCTCGGATCCGTACGGGCCACCGCGACCGCGAGCTGCACGGTGGCGGCGAACGGCACGAAGCACCACAGCAACCGCAGGACGGCCGCGGTGGAGTGGGCCGGGTGTCCCGATGCGTAGCCCAGGGCACACAGCATCAGGAAGCCGACGCCGGCGGAGGCGGCCGCGACGAGCAGCCGCCGCATCAGAACGAGCGGATGGGAGCCCCGGGCTAGACGGAGAGCGAGCACGCCGCGCGGCCCTCCGTATCGGAAACGGCGGGCAGGGCGGCGGTGGCGACACGGCGGCCGTCCAGCAACGGGACCGTGCGGTCGGCGAGGGCCGCGACCTCCGGGTCATGAGTGGCGAGGACGATCGTGATGCCGTGCGAGCGAGCCGCGCTGGTGAGGGTGCGCAGGAGGTGCGTCCGGTCGGCGCGGTGCAGGGGCGCGGTCGGATCGTCGGCGAAGATCACCGCGGGGGAGACAGCCAGCGCGCGGGCCACGGCGATCCGTTGACGCTGCCCCCGGGGCAGCGTGTGCGGTCGTTTCTTGGCGCACACACCGATGTCGAGCCGCTCCAGCCATTCCAGGCCGGTCTTCTTCGCCTCCCGGTGCGAGGCGCCGCGCAGCAGCAGGGGAAGGGCCACGTTTTCCCAGGTGTTCAGCTCCGGTACGAGGTGCGGCTCGGGGGCGATCCAGCCGAACTTGTCGCGGCGCAGTCGTTCGCGCAGCCGGGGGCCCATGGTGTGGACGGGCACGCTGTTGAACCACACCTCGCCCTGCTGGGGCACCAGTTGACCGGAGAGGCAGCGCAGCAGGGTCGTCTTGCCGCTTCCTCTGGGGCCGGTCACGGCAAGGATCTCGCCGTCGCGGACATCCACGGAGACAGCGTCGAGCGCGGGGGAGCCGTCGTGGGAGTGGTGCAGGGAACGCGCCCAGATCACGTCGTTGTCCGGCGGGGCCACCATGGCGTACACCTCGGTTCAGATCGCATGTCCCGTCCCCCTTACGGGGGAACGAAGCGGGGGCCGATCGGTCACTCGGCACCGTAGGGATTCGAACCGTGCAGTGGGCACAGCACACGGCCCGGGTGCGCTCCATCCCACTCGAATGGGCGCATCCGGGCCGTGGGGGCCGCAGAGGATGACAGCCGGAAGCCGGCTGATCGGCGGTCGGGCGGTCGTCCCGCCGCAGCGCCGTCCGGCCCATAGCGGCCGGACGGGCTCCCGGGCCCTCGGAGGGGCCGGGAGCCCGTCCGAGGGGCCGCTGGGGCCGGGGGAACGGCGCCGGGACCGTGGCCGGTCAGCCGGTCGGGCCTCCGGTCAGAGCTTGGTCCACGCCTCGGTGAGGACGGAGCGCAGGATGCCCTCGATCTCGTCGAACGTCGACTGGTCGGAGATCAGCGGCGGCGCGAGCTGGACGACCGGGTCGCCGCGGTCGTCGGCCCGGCAGTACAGGCCGTTGTCGTACAGCGCCTTGGAGAGGAAGCCGTACAGGACGCGCTCGGTCTCCTCGTCGTTGAAGGTCTCCTTGGTGGCCTTGTCCTTCACCAGTTCGATGCCGTAGAAGAAGCCGTTGCCGCGGACGTCGCCGACGATCGGCAGGTCGAGCAGCTTCTGCAGCGTCGTGAAGAACGCGTTCTCGTGGTCCAGGACGTGCTGGTTGAGGCCCTCGCGCTCGAAGATGTCGAGGTTGGCGAGGCCGACCGCGGCGGAGACCGGGTGGCCACCGAAGGTGTAGCCGTGCAGGAAGGTGTTGTCGCCCTCGTAGAACGGGGCGGCGACGCGGTCCGAGACGATGCAGGCGCCGATCGGGGAGTAGCCCGAGGTCATGCCCTTGGCACAGGTGATCATGTCCGGCACGTAGCCGAACTTGTCGCAGGCGAACATCGTGCCGAGACGGCCGAACGCGCAGATGACCTCGTCGGAGACGAGCAGCACGTCGTACTTGTCGCAGATCTCGCGCACGCGCTGGAAGTATCCGGGCGGCGGCGGGAAGCAGCCACCGGCGTTCTGCACCGGCTCCAGGAAGACCGCGGCGACGGTCTCCGGGCCCTCGAAGAGGATCTCCTGCTCGATCTGGTCGGCGGCCCAGCGGCCGAAGGCCTCCGGGTTGTCGCCGTGGATCGGGGCGCGGTAGATGTTGGTGTTCGGCACCTTGTGCGCGCCGGGGACCAGCGGCTCGAAGGGGGCCTTCAGGGCCGGCAGGCCGGTGATCGACAGGGCGCCCTGCGGGGTGCCGTGGTAGGCGACCGCACGGGAGATGACCTTGTACTTGGTCGGCTTCCCCTGGAGCTTGAAGTACTGCTTGGCCAGCTTCCAGGCGGTCTCGACGGCCTCGCCGCCACCGGTGGTGAAGAAGACCTTGTTGAGGTCGCCCGGCGCGTAGCCGGCGAGGCGCTCGGCCAGTTCGACGGCCTTCGGGTGGGCGTAGGACCAGACCGGGAAGAAGCCCAGGTCCTGGCCCTGCTTGTACGCCGCTTCGGCGAGCTCGTGACGGCCGTGACCGGCGTTGACCACGAACAGCCCGGACAGGCCGTCGAGATAGCGCTTGCCCCGGTCGTCGTAGATGTAGGTTCCCTCGCCACGCACGATGGTGGGAACGGGCGCGTTCTCGTAGTCCGACATGCGGGTGAAATGCATCCACAGGTGGTCGTACGCGGTTCGGCTGAGGTCCTTGCTCACGGCTATCGGGTTCCCCACATGTAGGTCTGCTTCTTGAGCTTCAGATACACAAAGCTCTCGGTGGAGCGCACGCCGGGGATGGCCCGGATGCGTTTGTTGATCGTTTCCAGCAGGTGGTCGTCGTCCTCGCAGACGATCTCCACCATCAGGTCGAAGGAGCCCGCGGTCATCACCACGTACTCGCACTCGCCCATGGACGACAGCGCCTCGGCGACGGGTTCGAGGTCGCCGTCGACGTTGATGCCGACCATCGCCTGCCGCCGGAATCCCACGGTGAGCGGGTCCGTGACGGCGACGATCTGCATCACGCCCTGGTCGAGCAGCTTCTGGACGCGCTGCCGCACGGCCGCCTCGGAGAGGCCGACGGCCTTGCCGATCGCGGCGTACGGACGACGCCCGTCCTCCTGGAGCTGCTCGATGATCGCGAGGGATACGGCATCGACCGTCGGCGATGATCCGTTCCCGGTCCTGGAGTCTGTGCTGCGGCTGGCCACGGACCCACTGTGCACCGGGACTCGTCGGTCTGGCAACCCTGAATCGATGATATCCGTTGTCTGAAGGTCTAGATCTCACTGAATCCGAAGTTCACGGCGGGTAGGCATGTCGAAAGCGACACCTGACCGATTAGGCTGGACATCTCACCCATGGACGTGTTGACAGGAGGGGTGGTTGTGACCACCGAGGTGCGCCGTCTGCGCAACTACATCAACGGAGAATTCCGGGACGCCGCTGACGGGCGGACCATCGACGTGGTCAATCCGGCGACGGAAGAGGTCTACGCGACCTCGCCCCTGTCCGGCCAGGCCGATGTCGACGCCGCGATGGAAGCCGCCGCGGCCGCGTTTCCCGCCTGGCGTGACACCACGCCCGCGGAGCGCCAGAAGGCCCTGCTGAAGATCGCCGACGCCTTCGAGGAGCGCGCCGAGGATCTCATCGCCGCCGAGTCGGAGAACACGGGCAAGCCGATCGAGCTCACCCGCACCGAAGAGATCCCGCCGATGGTGGACCAGATCCGCTTCTTCGCCGGTGCGGCGCGGATGCTCGAAGGCCGCTCGGCCGGCGAGTACATGGAGGGCCTGACCTCGATCATCCGGCGCGAGCCGGTGGGCGTCTGCGCGCAGGTCGCGCCGTGGAACTACCCGATGATGATGGCCGTGTGGAAGTTCGCCCCGGCGCTCGCCGCGGGCAACGCCGTCGTCATCAAGCCGTCCGACACCACGCCGGCGTCGACCGTGCTGATCGCCGAGATCATCGGCCAGATCCTTCCCAAGGGCGTCTTCAACGTCATCTGCGGCGACCGCGACACCGGCCGTGCGATGGTCGAGCACCCGGTTCCGGCGATGGCCTCCATTACCGGCTCGGTACGGGCCGGCATGCAGGTCGCCGAATCCGCGTCCAAGGACGTCAAGCGGGTCCACCTGGAGCTCGGCGGCAAGGCCCCGGTCGTCGTGTTCGAGGACACCGACATCGCCAAGGCCGTCGAGGGCATCTCCGTCGCGGGTTACTTCAACGCCGGACAGGACTGTACGGCCGCGACCCGGGTCCTGGTCCACGAGTCCATCCACGACGAGTTCGTCGCCGCCCTCGCCAAGGCCGCCGCCGACACGAAGACGGGCCTGCCGGACGACGAGGACGTGCTGTACGGCCCGCTCAACAACGCCAACCAGCTCAAGCAGGTCAGCGGCTTCATCGACCGGCTGCCCGCACACGCCAAGGTCGAGGCGGGCGGCCACCGGGTCGGCGAGAAGGGCTACTTCTACGCCCCGACCGTCGTCTCCGGCCTGAAGCAGGACGACGAGATCGTCCAGAACGAGGTCTTCGGCCCGGTCATCACCGTCCAGAAGTTCACGGACGAGGCCCAGGCCGTCGCCTACGCCAACGGCGTCGACTACGCGCTCGCCTCCTCGGTGTGGACCAAGGACCACTCCCGCGCCATGCGGATGTCCAAGAACCTCGACTTCGGCTGCGTGTGGATCAACACCCACATTCCGCTCGTCGCCGAGATGCCGCACGGCGGATTCAAGAAGTCCGGCTACGGCAAGGACCTCTCCGCGTACGGCTTCGAGGACTACACCCGCATCAAGCACGTCATGACCTCGCTCGACGACTGACCTCTCGTCAGCCGCCACGCGTACGGCCCCGGGCGCGCCCGGGGCCGTACGCGTTCCCGGCACCGGCCGCCGCACCGGCCACGCCATCGACAGGGTGTGCGGACGGAGCGTGCGCCGCTGGACGGTTGGTCCATTGTCCGTACCTTCGCCGACCGGCATCCTGCGCAGGTGCGAGCGATCCCGAACCACCCCATGTCCCGTCGGTCCCTGCTGCGCGCCTTCGGGGCGGGAGCGGCCGGTGCCGCGCTGACCGGCTGCGGCGTGCCCGCCGCGTACGTGCGGCCCGGTGACCGCGCCGGACGCGACTACTCCGCCACCGACCACGTGCTGCACTTCGCCAACTGGCCGCTGTACATCGACACCGACGACGAGGACGCGTCGAAGCGACCCACCCTCGACGCGTTCACCGAACGCACCGGGATCTCGGTCACGTACACCGAGGAGATCAACGACAACGACGAGTTCTTCGGGAAGATCAGCCCGGCTCTCATGAATCACCAGAAGACCGGCCGGGACCTGATCGTCATCAGCGACTGGATGGCCGCCCGCTTCGTACGGCTGGGCTGGGTGCAGGAGATGGACCGCGCCGAGCAGCCCAACGTCGCCGCCCACCTCGATCCGCAGTTGCGTTCGCCCGCCTTCGACAAGGGGCGGACGCACAGCGTCCCCTGGCAGTCCGGCATCACCGGCATCGCGTACAACCGGAAGAAGCTCGGCCGGGAGATCAAGCACCTGAGCGACCTGTGGGCGGACGACCTGAGCGGCAAGGTGACGCTGCTGTCGGGGCTCGACGAGTCCTTCGCCCTCCTGATGCAGGGCAACGGCGTCGACATCACCCGCTGGGAGCGGGACGACTTCTACGAGGTGTGCGACCAGGTGGAGAAGCTGGTGAGGAAGAGGCACATCCGCCGCTTCACCGGCAACGACTACATCAAGGACCTGTCGACCGGCGACGTGCTCGCCTGCCAGGCCTACTCCGGCGATGTCATCCAGCTCCAGGCGGACAACCCGGAGATCGAGTTCGTGGTCCCCGAGGAGGGCGCCGAACTCTGGGCGGAATCCCTGATGATCCCCGACCTCGCGCGCCACAAGCGCAACGCCGAAAGGCTCATCGACCACTACTACGACCCGGAGGTCGCCGCGGAGCTGGCGGCCTGGGTCAACTACGTCTGCCCCGTCCCCGCCGCCCGCGAGGTGCTGGCCTCCTCCAAGGACGCGGAGACCGCCGCGCTCGCCGAGGACCCGCTGATCTTCCCGGACGACGCGATGCGCCGACGGCTGGCGATCGCCCGCGACATCACGTCCGAGGAGCGCACCGAGTTCGCCAAGAAGTGGAACTCCGTCGTCGGCCTGTGAGCCCCGCCGGGGTGGCGCGGGGGGCCGTCGGACGCGGGCGTACGCTGCGGACATGAGCGAGCGAACAGCCCTGCTGAGACGCGTACGCGTGTGGTTGGCCGCCTTTGTCGTGTGCCTGGTGCTGAGCGGGGTGACCGCCTTCCCGCTCGTCCATGAACTCCACTGGACCGAGGACCTGTTGAGGTCCTCGGCCTCGCCCGTGCCCGAGCACTTCCCGGCTCTGATGGAGTGGATCACCCGGGTCCGCACCGGTCTCGACGAGACCGACGCGAAGTACCCCTTCGTGCTGTACGGCACCGACTGGCTGGCCTTCGCGCACCTCGTCATCGCGGTCGCCTTCTACGGTCCCTACCGCGACCCCGTCCGCAACATCTGGGTCATCGAGTTCGGCATGATCGCCTGTGCCGGGATCATCCCGCTCGCCCTGATCTGCGGACCGGTCCGGGGCATTCCCTTCTGGTGGTCCGTCATCGACATGTCGTTCGGCGTCTTCGGGGTGATCCCGTTGCTCGTCGTGCGCCGCATGATCAAGCGGCTGGAGGCGCTGCCGACGGAACAGCGGCTACCGGAGCCCGCGGCGCAGTCCGCCTGAGAGGCCGCCGGGTGGCCGTGGCCGTGGCCGTGGCCATCGGTCGGAAAGCGGACGCGGCATGGTGCGCGCACCGGGTGCAGGGCGCGATGTCCGGTCGGTCAACGAGCTCCGGCGGACGGGGAGTTGCCGAGGACGCCGCGGAGGGCATCCACCCGGTTGGTCGTGATGGAGTCGACGCCGTGACGGACGAGACGGCGCATGGTGCGCGTGGTGTCGGCCGTCCAGGCGGAGACCAGCAGACCGTCCCGGTGGAGACGGTCCGTCAGGTCCCGGTCCACCAGGCCGAACCGGTAGTTCAGCCACCGTGGCCGCACCGCGTCGAGCAGCACGGCGCGCGGTGGCGCGAGGGTCGTCCAGGTCAGGGCGATCTCGGCGTTCGGATCGGCGGCGCGCACCCGCAGCATGGCATCGGCGCCCGCGCAGTAGTACACCCGCTCACCGGCCCCGCACGCGCGCACCGCACCGACGATCCCGGGGACGGAATCATCGGTGGAGCCCGGCAGATCGATCAGGACGCGGTGCGCTCCCGCGGTGAGCAGCGCGTCGCGCAGCGTGGGCACACCGCCCCCGGTCAGTTCGGTGAGTTCCTTGTGGGTCAGCCCGTCGAGACGCAGGTCGTGGCCCCACAGCCGCTCCAGCGTGGCGTCGTGCAGCAGGACCGGTACGCCGTCGCGCGTGACGCGCACATCGATCTCGACCGCGTCCGCTCCCCGTTCGAGGGCGGAGCGGATCGAGGGCAGCGTGTTCTCGCGGACACGGTAGGGATCGCCGCGGTGGGCCACGGCGGTGACGGTGGTGACCATGCGCCCATTGTGACGGCAGGGGTCAGCGGCCCGTGCGCTCCAGCCAGTTCGCCGTGTACGTGTCGATCTCGGCGGCGAGCGTGCGCTTGCCGGCCGCGTCGAGGAACGACGCCTCCACCGCGTTCTTCGCGAGCGCGGCGAGACCGCGCTCGTCCAGACCGAGGAGACGGGCGGCCACCCCGTACTCGTTGTTGAGGTCCGTGCCGAACATCGGCGGGTCGTCGCTGTTGATGGTGACCAGGACGCCCGCCTGCACCATTTCCCTGACCGGGTGCCGCTCGATGTCGGCCACCGCGCGGGTGGCGATGTTCGAGGTCGGGCAGACCTCCAGCGGGATGCGGTGCTCGGCGAGGTGGGCCAGCAGCTTCGGGTCCTGGACGGAGTGGGTGCCGTGGCCGATGCGTTCCGCGCGCAGGTGGGTCAGCGCGTCCCAGACGGTCTGCGGCCCGGTGGTCTCCCCGGCGTGCGGCACGGAGTGCAGGCCCTCGGCGATCGCCCGGTCGAAGTACGGCTTGAACTGCGGGCGCTCCACGCCGATCTCCGGGCCGCCGAGCCCGAACGAGACGAGCCCCTCGGGCCGCAGGTCCACGGCGAGCCGGGTGGTCTCCTCGGCCGCTTCGAGTCCGGCCTCGCCGGGGATGTCGAAGCACCAGCGCAGGACCACTCCGAGTTCGGCCTCCGCCGCCTTGCGGGCGTCCTCTATCGCCTCCATGAACCCCTGCTCCGGGATGCCGCGCCGGGTCGAGCTGAACGGGGTGACGGTCAGCTCGGCGTAACGGATGTTCTGCCGGGCCATGTCACGGGCGACCTCGTAGGTCAGCAGCCGGACGTCCTCCGGCGTGCGGATCAGGTCCACGACGGAGAGGTACACGTCGATGAAGTGACCGAAGTCCGTGAAGGTGAAGTAGTCGGCCAGGGCTTCGGGGTCGGTGGGGACCTTGGAGTCGGGGTGGTGCGCGGCCAGCTCGGCGACGATACGGGGCGAGGCGGACCCGACATGGTGAACATGCAGTTCCGCCTTGGGCAGCCCAGCGATGAAAGGGTGCAGATCGGTCATCGGGTACTCCCGGTACATGGGACGGTTCGGGTGCCGGGCACACGTCGGCCGGGCAGGGGACGGGGATCATCGTAGGCCGGGTCCTGCGGGGCTGTGCCGGGCCGTAGCATGACGGGACCACGATGGGGGAGGCCCATGTCAGACAACACAGAGCAGCCCGCGGGCGGGGCCGCGCCGCGCGATCCGTGGGCTCCGCCGGACAGCCGGGTACCGCTGGACAAGCCGGCCGGTGATCCCCGGCCGCCCGCTGTGCACGATCAGCCGACGGTCGCCGCGATGCCGGAAACGGGAGCGGATGCCGCGCCGGCCACGGGGCCGATGTTCGACGCGGGGGCGCAGACCGGGCCGGTGAGCGGTTCCGGAGCCGGGTTCGCAGCCGGGTCCGGCCCGGGGGAGATACCGCCGCCGCCGATCGCGCCGAACGGACCCGGTCAACCGGTCCCGCCGGCCGCGGGAACGTACGGCTACCCGGCCGCACCGGTTCCGCAGTACGGCGGCTATCCGGGATACGGGGGCTACAACCAGGGCCCCTGGGGCGGGCCCGCGCCGTCGAACGGCATGGGTACGGCGGCCATGGTGCTGGGCATCCTGGCCGTCTGCCTGTTCTGCGTCTACGGGATACCCAGCCTGATCCTGGGCGTGCTCGCCCTGATCTTCGGCATCCTGGGCCGCAAGCGGGTGCAGCGCGGTGAGGCGACCAACAGCGGTCAGGCGCTCGCCGGAATCATCATGGGATCCGTCGGCATCTTCTTCGGCGTGGCGATCATCAGCTTCGTGGTCTGGCTGTTCGTCGCCCACGCCGACGAGTTCAACGACGACCCCTACGAGTACAACGACGACCCGTACGCCACGTCACTGGTCGTCGACGTCACGCGCTAGTGCTGCGGCCGCAGAGGTTCACCGGCTCGCGGCCACAGCACCGGCGCCGCGCGCGGCGCCGGACACGCGCCGGCTCGCGCCGCACGCCCCTCCCGATGGCCGGGCGGGCCGGATCCCGGTCCTCCGGCCGTCGGGCCCTTCGGGGCCGTCTCATCGAGCGCGCAGCTCCGCCCGCGCGTCCATCAGCGCGAACCCCAGCAGATTGAGCCCCCGCCAGCTCGCGGGGTCCTTCGCGCGCGGGTCGTCCGCCGCCAGCCCGATGCCCCAGATCCGGTCCATGGGGCTCGCCTCGACCAGTACCCGGTCCCCGGTGTTCAGCAGGAACTCCCGCAGTCGCGGGTGGTGGTCGAACTTGTGGATGCTGCCGGCCACCACCAGGGCGTAGCGCTCGCGCTCCCACACCGCCTCGTCGAAACCGCGGACCAGTCGGCCCACCTTCTTCGCCTGGGCCGGGCTCTTCGCCGACACCGCGCCGGCCTCCGCCTCCGCGTCGCCGAAGAGCCGAGCCTTGCGCGCCATCATCCAGTGCTCGGCCGACGCGTACGCCACGCCGTCGACCGTGAACGGGGCCGGCCACCACTGACTGAGGCAGCTCGCACCGATGCCGCCGTCGGGCCGGGGCCGGTGTCCCCAGAAGTACAGGTACTTCACCTTCTTGCCGCGCTCCGTCCGCGCAAGGAGATCGTCCATGTGTTCCATGACACGCGAGTCTGGCATCCACCACGGACACTCCGTACGGGGATTTCCGCACTGACACGACACATGGTCGAAGGATTCCGTCGCGTAACCAAAAGGCAACAACGGAATCACTTGTTGGGGTCGATCCCCTCTGTCAGGATCGGCAGTCAAATCGAGCGGAAGCTACGCCGCCCCGCATTCCGGGATCTGCGGCGGAGGAGAACGTCATGGGCAACGGCATCCAGGTGCGGGACCGCTTCGCGGACGGAGCACAATTCATCGGCGGAAGGCTGCGGTCCGGCAGCTCGGGACGTCACCACGAGGTCGTGAACCCGGCGACGGGCGAGACCGTCCACACCTACGAGTTGGCGGGCACCACCGACGTCGACGCGGCCGTCGCCGCCGCTCGCGCGGCGTTCCCCGGCTGGTCGGGCCTGACTCCCGCCGAGCGGGCCGAGGCGATGCACCGGTTCGCCGCCGTGCTCGCCGAAGAGGCGGACGACTTCGCGTACGTCGAGTCCCTCCAGTGCGGCAAGCCGATCAAGCTCTCCACCGAGTTCGACGTGCCCGGCACCGTCGACAACGCCTCCTTCTTCGCGGGCGCCGCCCGCCACCTGGAAGGCAAGTCCGCCGCCGAGTACGACGGCGACCACACGTCGTACGTACGCCGTGAGGCGATCGGTGTCGTCGGCTCCATCGCGCCCTGGAACTATCCGCTCCAGATGGCGGCCTGGAAGATCCTCCCGGCCGTCGCTGCGGGCAACACGATCGTGCTGAAACCCGCCGAGATCACCCCCCTGACCTCGCTGATGTTCGCCCAGGCAGCCACCCGGGCGGGCATCCCGGACGGTGTGATCAACATCGTCTCCGGTGCGGGCGCGGACGCGGGCGAGCACCTCGTCGGCCACCCGGACGTCGTCATGACCTCCTTCACCGGCTCCACCGCCGTCGGCAAGCGGGTCGCGGAGATCGCCACCTCCACCGTCAAACGCCTGCACCTCGAACTCGGCGGCAAGGCCCCCTTCGTGGTCTTCGACGACGCCGACCTCGAAGCCGCGGTCCACGGCGCGGTCGCCGGAGCGCTCATCAACACCGGCCAGGACTGCACCGCCGCCACCCGCGCCTACGTCCAGCGCCCGCTCCACGACGCCTTCGTGCGGGGCGTCGCCGAGCTGATGGAGACCGTCCGGCTCGGCGACCCCTTCGCCCCGACGACCGATCTCGGCCCGCTGATCAGCCACGCCCAGCGGGACCGGGTCGCCGGATTCGTCGAGCGCGCCCGCGCGTACGCCACCGTCGTGACCGGCGGCGAGGCCCCCGGTGGCGCACTGGCGGCCGGCGCCTACTACCGGCCGACCCTGATCACCGATGCCGCCCAGGACAGCGAGATCGTCCAGTCGGAGATCTTCGGCCCGGTCCTGGTCGTGCTGCCCTTCGACACCGACGACGAGGGCATCCGCCTCGCCAACGACACCCCCTACGGACTCGCCGCCTCCGCCTGGAGCCGCGACGTGTACCGGGCGGGCCGCGCCACCCGCGAGATCAAGGCGGGCTGCGTCTGGGTCAACGACCACATCCCGATCATCAGCGAGATGCCGCACGGCGGATACAAGGCCAGCGGCTTCGGCAAGGACATGTCGTCGTACTCCTTCGAGGAGTACACGCAGGTCAAGCACGTCATGTACGACAACACCGCGGTAGCCGAGAAGGACTGGCACCGCACGATCTTCGGGGACCGATAAGCAGGCCGCCCCGGCCACACACACCCGAAAGGGCAACGCGCATGGAGCAGTACGAGCCCGAGCGTCTCTCCGCGGCCCAACTGGCCGCGATGCGACGCAGTCTGACCGATGGCCGGGGCGCCCTGACCCGCCGATCACTGCTGCGCGCCTCCGGCATGGGGGCGCTCGCGGTCGGCGGTCTCGGCACGCTGAGCGCCTGCGGCATCCCGCCCGCCAAACGGGAAGGGGACGCCGCGGCGGCCTCGGACGACCACTCGGCCACGGAGAAGCAGATCAACTTCTCCAACTGGACCGAGTACATGGACGTCAGCGAGGACGAGAAGCACCGCCCCACCCTGGAGGCGTTCACGAAACGCACCGGGATCAAGGTCAAGTACACCGAGGACATCAACGACAACGTCGAGTTCTTCGGGAAGATCAAGCCGCAGCTGGCCGCGGGCCAGGACACCGGCCGCGACATCATCATCGTCACCGACTGGCTGGCCGCCCGCATCATCCGGCTCGGCTGGGCCCAGAAGCTCGACCCGGCGAACCTGCCGCACGCCTTCGCCAACCTCTCGTCCCAGTTCCGCACTCCCGACTGGGATCCGGGCCGTTCCTACTCCTACCCCTGGACCGGCATCCCCACCGTGATCGCCTACAACTCCAAGGCGACCGGCGGACGCAAGGTCGACTCCATCACGCAACTGCTCGACGACCCCACCCTCAAGGGAAGAGTCGGCTTCCTCTCCGAAATGCGCGACTCCGTCGGCATGACCCTCCTCGACCTGGGCAAGGACCCCGGCTCGTTCACGGACGCCGACTTCGACGCCGCGATCGGCCGGATCCAGAAGGGCGTGGACAAGAAGCAGATCCGCCGCTTCACCGGCAACGACTACACCGCGGACCTCGACAAGGGCGACATCGCCGCCTGCGTCGCCTGGGCCGGCGACATCATCCAGCTCCAGGCCGGGAACCCGGACATCAAGTACGCCATCCCCGCCGCCGGATACATCACGTCGAGCGACAACATGCTGGTCCCGGCCAAGGCGCGGCACAAGACCAACGCCGAGAAGCTCATCGACTACTACTACGAGCCCCCGGTCGCCGCCGAACTCGCCGCGTACATCAACTATGTCTGCCCGGTCGACGGCGTCCGCGAGGAACTGGCCAAGATCGACCAGGAGATGGCCTCCAACACCCTGATCCTCCCCGACAAGGAGATGGCGGCCCGATCGCATTCGTTCCGCTCCCTGACGGCCGAGGAGGAGACGGCGTACGAGGAGAAGTTCGCCAAACTCATCGGCGCCTGACCGCCTCGCCCTTCCTCCCCGATCTCCCCCTGACACCACTGGGACCGCGACCCATGACACAGCAGCAGACAGGCGGCGACGTCCGCCTCACCGGGATCAGCAAGACGTACGGCTCCTTCACCGCCGTCAAGCCGCTCGACCTGACCGTCCCGCAGGGCTCCTTCTTCGCGCTGCTCGGCGCGTCCGGCTGCGGCAAGACCACCACCCTGCGGATGATCGCGGGCCTGGAGGAGGCGACCACCGGCACCGTCCTGCTCGGCGACCGGGACATCACCGACCTGCCCCCGTACAAGCGACCCGTCAACACCGTCTTCCAGAGCTACGCGCTCTTCCCGCACCTCGACGTCACCGAGAACGTCGCCTTCGGCCTGCGCCGCCGCGGCATCAAGTCGGTGAAGAAGCAGGTCGACGAGATGCTGGACCTCGTCCAGCTCGGCGATTTCGCCTGGCGCAAACCGCACCAGCTCTCCGGCGGCCAGCAGCAGCGCGTCGCCGTCGCCCGCGCCCTGATCAACCACCCGCAGGTGCTCCTCCTCGACGAACCGCTCGGCGCCCTCGACCTCAAGCTGCGCCGCCAGATGCAGCTGGAGCTCAAGCGCATCCAGACCGAGGTCGGCATCACCTTCATCCATGTCACCCACGACCAGGAGGAGGCCATGACCATGGCCGACACCGTCGCGGTGATGAACGCGGGCCAGGTCGAACAACTCGGTGCCCCCGCCGACCTGTACGAGAACCCGAAGACGACCTTCGTCGCCAACTTCCTGGGCACGTCCAACCTCATCGAGGGCGAGATCGTCTCCACGGGCACCGACATCGTCGTCGCGGCCGGCGGCGCGAAGCTGCTGCTGCCCACCGACCGATGTACGGCCCCGACCACCCACGGCGGCAGGCTGCTGCTCGGCGTACGCCCGGAGAAGATCTCGCTCGCGCACGCCGACGACGCGGACGCGATAGCCGACGGCCGCAACCGGGTCACCGGCCGGATCGTCGACTCCAGCTTCATCGGCGTGTCCACGCAGTACGTGGTGGAGAGCCCGGCAGGCAAGGCGCTCCAGGTGTACGAGCAGAACGTCGAGAGGCGCGCGGGACTCACGCCCGGCACCGAGGTCGTCCTGCACTGGAATCCGGCGCACACCTTCGGCCTGGACGCCGCTCAGTCCATGCTCGCGGGGACGACGGCCGACGCCGGCGTGGAGGACGCGGCGTGACCGCCACCCAGGCGCCACCCGCGCCGATCACGGAGCCGAAGGCGCGCAAGGCGTCCACCCGCAAGCGCCTCGTCCCCTACTGGCTCCTGCTGCCCGGCATCCTGTGGCTGCTCGTCTTCTTCGCGCTGCCACTGGTCTACCAGGCGTCGACCTCCGTACAGACGGGATCCCTGGAGAAGGGGTTCGAGGTCACCTGGCACTTCCGGACGTACTGGGACGCGCTGACCGAGTACTACCCGCAGTTCATCCGGTCCCTGCTCTACGCGGGCACCGCCACGATCCTGTGCCTGCTGCTCGGCTACCCGCTCGCCTACCTCATCGCGTTCAAGGCCGGACGCTGGCGCAACGTCGTCCTGGTGCTGGTCATCGCGCCGTTCTTCACCAGCTTCCTGATCCGTACGCTCGCCTGGAAGACGATCCTCGCGGACGGCGGCGCGGTCGTCGACGTACTGAACACCCTGCACGTCCTGGACGTCACCGGCTGGCTCGGCTGGACCGAGTCCAACCGGGTGCTGGCCACCCCGATGGCGGTGGTCTGCGGCCTCACGTACAACTTCCTGCCGTTCATGATCCTGCCGCTCTACACCTCGCTGGAGCGGATCGACGGCAGGCTGCACGAGGCGGCCGGCGATCTGTACGCCACCCCCGCCACCACCTTCCGCAAGGTGACCTTCCCGCTCTCCATGCCGGGTGTCGTCTCCGGGACGCTGCTGACCTTCATCCCCGCCAGCGGCGACTACGTCAACGCGGAACTGCTCGGCTCCACCGACACCAAGATGGTCGGCAGCGTCATCCAGACCCAGTTCCTGCGCGTCCTCGACTATCCGACGGCGGCCGCGCTCTCCTTCATCCTCATGGCGGTCGTCCTGATCACGGTCACCGTCTACATCCGCCGCTCCGGGACGGAGGACCTGGTCTGATGCCCGTACTGCGCTGGATTCGCCGGAACCTGATCGTCATCGCGGGTCTGCTGACCCTCGCCTACCTGATCCTTCCGAACGTCGTCGTGATGGTGTTCTCGTTCAACAAGCCGAACGGGCGCTTCAACTACGCCTGGCAGCACTTCTCCCTGGACGCCTGGAAGGACCCCTGCGGCGTCGCCGACATGTGCGGATCGCTCTCGCTGTCCCTGCAGATCGCAGCCTGGGCCACCGTCGGCGCGACCGTCCTCGGCACGATGATCGCCTTCGCGCTGGTCCGCTACCGCTTCCGGGCACGCGGCGCGATCAACTCGCTGATCTTCCTGCCGATGGCGATGCCCGAGGTCGTCATGGCCGCCTCGCTGCTCACGCTCTTCCTGAACATGGGCGCGCAGCTGGGCTTCTGGACGATTCTCATCGCGCACATCATGTTCTGCCTGAGCTTCGTGGTGACGGCCGTGAAGGCGCGTGTGATGTCGATGGACCCGCGGCTGGAGGAGGCGGCCCGCGATCTGTACGCGGGGCCCGTCCAGACGTTCCTGCGGGTGACGCTGCCGATCGCCGCCCCCGGGATCGCGGCGGGCGCGCTGCTCGCGTTCGCGCTCTCCTTCGACGACTTCATCATCACCAATTTCAACGCGGGCTCCACCGTGACCTTCCCCATGTTCGTCTGGGGATCGGCACAGCGCGGCACGCCCGTGCAGATCAACGTCATCGGCACGGCGATGTTCATCATTGCCGTACTGGTGGTCGTCGCCGGCCAGCTGATCGCGAACCGGCGGAAGAACAGCGCACGTCAGTAACGACCTCCCCACGGCAGGGAGTGGATCAGCGAGCGGAGTCGCAGGGGGTCAGGAGCCCCTTCCCTGCCGTGGGAAGGTCGTACGTTCTGAAGGAGTTGGAAACCATGGCCCCAGCCGCCATGCGTACTGCTGCACGATCACTCTCCGAAGCGAAGCCGGTCTCGTTCTGGCTCGACGACCCCGGCAAGCCCGAAGCGCTGCCCGCCCTCACCGGCGACGAGCACTGCGATCTCCTCGTCATCGGCGGCGGCTACAGCGGACTGTGGACCGCGCTGATCGCCAAGGAACGCGACCCCGAGCGGGACGTCGTCCTCATCGAGGGGCACGAGGTGGGCTGGGCCGCCTCGGGCCGCAACGGCGGATTCTGCGCCGCCTCCCTCACGCACGGCCTGCCCAACGGCCTGGAGCGCTGGCCGGACGAGATCGAGAAGCTGGAGGAGCTGGGCAGGCGGAACCTCGACGCCATCGAGGAGGCCGTCGCCCGCTACTCCATCGACTGCGAGTTCGAGCGCACCGGCGAGATCGACGTCGCCACCGAACCTCACCAGCTCGAAGAGCTCCAGGAATGGCACCAGGAGGCCGAACGGCACGGCTTCACGGGGATGGAGCTCCTGGACCGGGACGCGCTGCGCGCCGAGATCGACTCGCCCACCTTCCTGGGCGGTCTCTGGGACCGGCACGGGGTCGCCATGCTGCATCCCGCCAAGCTGGCCTGGGGCCTGAAGCGGGCCTGCCTCAACCTCGGAGTGCGGATGTACGAGCACACCCGGGGCCTCGAACTGGCCAGGTCCACCACCGGAATGGCGGTCCGCACGCCGTACGGAAGAGTCTTCGCGCGCCGCGTCGCCCTCGGTACGAACATCTTCCCCTCCCTGGTCAAGCGGGTGCGCCCGTACACCGTGCCGGTGTACGACTACGCGCTGATGACCGAACCCCTCACCGAGGACCGGCTCGCGTCGATCGGCTGGAAGAACCGGCAGGGACTGGGCGACAGCGCCAACCAGTTCCACTACTTCAGGCTGTCGGCCGACAACCGGATCCTGTGGGGCGGCTACGACGCGGTCTATCCGTACGGGGGCCGGCTGAGCGCCGGTCTCGATCAGCGTCCGGAGACCTTCCTCAAGCTCGCCGGCCAGTTCTTCGACTGCTTCCCGCAGTTGGCCGGGGTCCGATTCAGTCATGCCTGGGGCGGGGCGATCGACACCTGTTCCCGTTTCTCGGCGTTCTTCGGGACGGCCCATCAGGGCCGGGTCGCCTACGCGGCCGGATACACCGGACTCGGGGTCGGAGCCACCCGGTTCGGCGCCGATGTGATGCTCGACCTGCTGGCGGGCGAACAGAACGAGCGGACCGCCCTGGACATGGTCCGCAGCAAGCCGATGCCGTTCCCGCCGGAGCCCTTCGCCTGGGCCGGTATCGAACTCACCAAATGGTCCCTGGCCCGGGCGGACAGCAGGGGCGGGCACCGGAATCTGTGGCTGCGGACGATGGACCGGCTCGGGCTCGGCTTCGACAGCTGACCGGCGTGCGGGCCGGGGCGCTCGGCCGGGCCGGTCAGAGGGCGGGTGCCCGGTCAGGCAGGTGAAGGTTCTGCCTGTACGGCGGTCGCGTCCCTGCGTGCGGCCTTGGCGCCCCGGCGGTCGGCGACGAATATCAGCACCAGTCCGCAGGCGACCCAGGCGGCGAGCGTCAGCGCCGGCACCATGGCTCCGGTTCCTTCGAAGTACGCGTTGGCGCGCAGGAGGCTGCCGGAGGCACCGGGCGGCAGGATCTGACCGACGACGGACCAGCCGGAGGGCAGCCAGTTCGGGCCGGTGCCCAGACCGGACAGGGGGTTGCCCAGGAACATCATCACGGCGGCTCCGAGGCCGAGGCCGGCGAAGCCGATGAGGGCTTCGAGACCTATGAACGTCATGGACAGTGCGGCCATGCCCAGGGACAGCCCGAGTGAGGTGAGCCAGTAGTTGCCGGTCAGGGATCCGGTTCCGTACTGGAGGAGCGCGGTGACCGCGGCCCCGGCGAGCAGGGAGAACAGCGCGACGCCCGTGAGGCGGGTGCGCAGGCCCCTGTGGCCGGGGAAGAGGCGGGTGAGGATGACGGCGGGGAACATCCCTCCGAAGATCAACGGCAGTCCGGCCGCGGCGAATCCGGCTCCTCGGGGGTCGTCCTGCGGGTAGGGCACCAGGTCGTGGACGGTGGCCTCGGCCTGCTGCTGGGCAGCGAGGGCGTTGCCCAGCGTGGTCAGCGCGCTCGTGCCCATCGGGGAGCCCGCGGTGGCCGTGTAGACGTCGACCGCTCCCGGGGCGAGGGCGAGGCCACCGGTGATCTCCCGGTCCTTGATCGCGGAGGTCAGGGCGTCCGCGTCGTCGTAGACGGTGACGTCCCACTCGGGGCCGTCGAGCTTCTGCTGGAGCGCCTGGGCGGTGGTCCCGGCTCCGGTGACGCCGATCGGGATGTCGCGGGGGCCGCTGTGGATGCTCGGCAGGGCGAAGGCGCAGAGCATCAGGGTGACCACGCCGGTCAGCCCCAGCAGGACGGCGACCAGCTTCCGCGCGACGCCGGGGCGCTCGGCCTCGGCCCCTGTCGTGGGTGCGGGATGTTCGGACATGGCGTTCACGCTCTCCTTCGGCCCGCTCACCCGTCGTTCAGGAGACAGGTACGGGGTGGTAGCGGGGAATCGGTGACGGGGGTGCTCAGGTGCGGTCGCCGGAGCAGTGTCAGGGATGTGAAACTTGATTACAGGGTATGCTTATCCATGTGTCAAACACTGATGAGCTCTTCGCGGGGGATGTGCCGGCAGAGGTGGTGGAGGCCGCGCTGCGCGCATCGCTCAAGCGAGGCGTGCCCGTGGCCGATGTCCCGCTGATCGTCGTGGCCGAGGAGGCGGGCATCTCCCGCAGCACCCTGATGCGGCGCCTGGGCGGCACACGCAGGGCTCTCGACGCGGCGGTGCGTGCGGCCGGCGTCGACCCCGGCGGCCAGAAGCCGGTTCGTGAACGCGCGGTGGCGGCCGCGGCCGCACTGATCAGCGAACACGGGCTGGCTTCCGCCACCTTGGAGAAGGTGGCGGTCTCCGCCGAGTGCTCCGTGCACAGTCTCTACGCGGCTTTCGGCGGCCGGGACGAACTGCTCTTCGCCGTCTACGAACGCCACAGTCCGATGCTCGACGTCGAAGCCCTCCTCGCGGGGCCGCGGCAGGACCTGCCCGACACGGTGCGCACGATCTACCGCCTCCTGATCGACGCCCTCAACCGAGAACCGCGGGTCCTGCCGGCCATGCTCGCCGACGCTCTCTCCCGTCCCGAGGACTCGGCGGTCCAGGCCGTCTACCAGCGCTTCTTTCCCCGCCTGCTCGGTGGCATCGGTCAGTGGCTCACCGGAGAGGTGGCCGCCGGACGCATCCGTGACCTGCCTCTGCTCCCGTTGATGCACCAGATGACGGGCCCCGTCCTCCTCCATTTCCTGCTGCGCCCCGTCACCGAACAGCTGCCCGGGGCGAATCTGCCCACCACCGAGGAGGTCGTCGAGGTCTTCGCACAGGCCTTCCTGCGGGCCGTCGCCCGGCCTCCCCTGCCGTGACGACGCCTCGTGCCTGTGCGGCGACCGGCCGCGGTGCGCAGCGGGAAGTGCAGGACTCGGGGTCGTCGGCCGGGCCCGGCGAGCCGCCCGACCGGCAGGCATGTGACGCAGTTCACTGCGCCGGTGGGTCGAACCCGCGTAATGGAGCGACGTCATCCCTCTCTCCCGTGTGAACACGCCACCGGTCGCGTCTGGCCGGTGCATACGGAAGGGAGACCGGTCATGGCCGGCGCGGGGGTCACATCAGCAGTCGAGTGGTTGGCATCGGTGGCACCGGATCCGGACGCCTGTCGATGGGTGTGGGAGCGTGATCCTCAAGGGGTCGTGCTCCTCCCCGCCGGTCGGCGTTGGGACGTACTGATCCTGCCGGGGGAGCTGGGCCGTCCCACGCTCGACGTCCTCACCCGTCTCCTCGGCCGGCCCGGCCCGGTCCTCTGCGATTCCCGGGAATCCCGTCTGGGCTTCTTCGTGCCGCCGGGCACCGCCGCGCGCTGGATCGGTACGGGTGTACGGGGCGCGGGGCCGGGGACCTGGATCGTCGTTCCGTATCCGGGGCGGGAGGCCGTGGGTGGGATGCGCTGGCTGATCCCGCCGGACGGCTCGGGAACGCTCACCGACACGACGGTTCTGGAGCTCGCGATGCACGAGGCGGCGGCGGGAAGGGCCGAGAGCGCGGGGGGCTGACGGGGGACGGCGAGGCCCGCGCGGGCGCCGGGCGGCGGGGGCGACGGCCCGCGCGGCCCGGCCCGGGAACCGCCAGAGGTCTTGACAACCTGATTGGTCTGGACCATGTTGTGGCCGCCGTACTCAATTCCCCCATGCACGGAGGCTGTTGTGGAACGCACGGGATCCCCTGCCCGACCGACCGTACTTCTGGCCGCCCTCTCGGCGGCCCTGCTCGCCGCCGGCGGCCTTACCGCCATCGCACCGACCGCCGCCGCCGCGGACTCCGACCTGGCACGCAACGGCGGCTTCGAGGCCGGCCTCGACGGCTGGAGCTGTACCGGCGGCAGCGGAGCCGTCGTCAGCACCCCGGCCCACGGCGGCACTTCCGCGCTGAAGGCGACGCCGGCCGGCGCCGACAACGCCAAGTGCTCCCAGTCCGTGACGGTCAAGCCGGACTCCACGTACACGCTGAGCGCCTGGGTGCAGGGCAGCTACGTCTATCTCGGAGCCGACGGCACGGGCACGACCGACGTCTCCACCTGGACCCAGTCGGCGCCCGGCTGGCAGCAGCTCACGACCACGTTCAGAACCGGACCGTCCACCACCTCGGTGACCGTCTACACGCACGGCTGGTACGGAACCCCTGCCTACTACGCCGACGATCTCACCCTGATCGGGCCCGGCGGCGATCCGGTCGCACTCCCGGCCACCCCCACCGGACTGAAGAGCGGCACGGTGACCGCCTCCTCGGTCGGCCTCTCCTGGACGGCTTCCTCGGGTGCGACCGGCTACAACGTCTACCAGGGCGGCACGAAGGTCCTCTCGGCCACCGGAACCTCCGCCACCGTGACCGGCCTGGCCGCGTCGACCGCCTACAGCTTCCAGGTCGCCGCGACCAACTCCGCGGGCGAGTCCGCCAGGTCCGCAGCGGTCCCGGCCACCACCACGGCGGGCGGCGGGGACGGCGGAGCGGGCGGCGACCTGCCCGCCCACGCCCTCGTCGGCTACCTGCACTCCAGCTTCGCCAACGGCTCCGGCTACACGCGGATGGCGGACGTGCCCGACTCCTGGGACGTCATCGACCTGGCGTTCGGCGAGCCGACCTCCGTCACCTCGGGCGACATCCGCTTCTCGCTCTGCCCGGTCACCGAGTGCCCGAACGTCGAGTCCGTGGCCGAGTTCAAGGCGGCCATCAAGGCCAAGCAGGCCGCGGGCAAGAAGGTGCTGATCTCCATCGGCGGCCAGAACGGCCAGGTGCAGCTCTCCACCACCGCCGCCCGGGACACCTTCGTCTCCTCCGTCAGCAAGATCATCGACGAGTACGGTCTGGACGGCCTGGACATCGACTTCGAGGGCCACTCGCTCTCGCTGAACACCGGGGACACCGACTTCCGCAACCCCACCACCCCGGTCATCGTCAACCTGATCTCCGCGGTGAAGACCCTCAAGGCCAAGTACGGCGACGGCTTCGTCCTCACCATGGCCCCCGAGACCTTCTTCGTGCAGCTCGGTTACCAGTACTACGGGTCGGGCCCCTGGGGTGGCCAGGATCCCCGTGCCGGGGCCTACCTGCCGGTCATCCACGCGCTGCGCGACGACCTGACACTGCTGCACGTCCAGGACTACAACTCCGGCTCCATCATGGGTCTGGACAACCAGTACCACTCCATGGGCGGCGCGGACTTCCACATCGCCATGACCGACATGCTGCTCGCCGGATTCCCGGTGGCCGGTGACCAGACCAAGGTCTTCCCGGGGCTCCGTCCCGACCAGGTCTCCATCGGCCTGCCGGCCTCCACCCAGGCGGGCAACGGCTACACCACGCCCGCCGAGGTCACCAAGGCGCTGAACTGCCTGACGAAGAAGACCGACTGCGGCGCGTACGCCACCCACGGGACATGGCCGGGGCTGCGCGGGCTGATGACCTGGTCGATCAACTGGGACCGCTTCAACAACGGGGAGTTCGCGAAGAACTTCGACGCGTACTTCGGTGGCTGAGGCCCCGCGTCAGAAGCAGCGTCAGCAGTAGTGGCCCGCACAGCGACCAGCTGGCCACCACGTCCAACGGCCAGTGGTAGCCCCGTCGGACCAGGCCGAAGGAGACGCCGAGGACGAGCGCGGAACAGACGGTGAGGAGGGCGAGGCGGGTACGGGCCGAGTGGAGCCGGGGCAGGAGGAGCAGGGCCGCGGAGCCGTACGCGACGGCGGCGGTGGCGGTGTGTCCGGAGGGGTAGTAGTCGCCCCCCGGCGGCATGACCGGGGTGCCGTGGCGGGCGGTCCACTCCTTCAGGGGCACGATGATCACCGGCACCAGGGCCATGAGCACGGCCGCGGTGAGCGGTGGCAGCCACCAGCGCCCCGTCCCGGCGGCCCGGCCCCACCGGGCGACGTACAGCGCGACCAGCGCCAGCACCGGCACCGCGACCTGCGCATTACCGAGATCGGAGAGCAACTCGGACACCCGGTCCGGATGGACCAGCGCACGGCTGGCCCGCTCGTCCACGCCCAGGAGCGGGCCGTCGGTGACCACCTGCCAGGTGATCAGCGTGAAGAGGAGCACCGACAGGCCGCACCCCGGAAGGAACACACGAAGGAACACACGTAGGGAGACACGACGGAGGGATTCCGGTCGCCCGGCACCCCGCGGGACGGGTGTGCTTCCGGTCTGCGGCGCCGCCGTGCTTCCGGTCCGAGGGACGGGTGTGCTTTCGGTCCGCAGAGCCGGCGCGGTCCCGGTCTGCGGAGTCGGCGCGGTCCCGGCCCGCAGAGCCGGCGCGGTCCCGGTCTGCGGGGCAGGCGTGGTCCCGCTCTGCGGGTCGGGGCAGGTCGGCGACATGGGATCCAGCGTCTCAGATCCGGCCGGTACGGGCGGCTCAGGGGGCCTGGCGCTGTGACCCACCGGACCTGTTGGGCCGGCCGAGGCCGGACACGCGCCCGAGCCTCGCGATTCTTCCCAGTCGTCTGCTGCCGATCTGCTTGCTGAGACCGGTCAGCTTTCTGCGTACACGCCGCTTGAATCCTTTCGGGACCTTCTTCGGCTGCTGGGCGGCGGTGACGTGCAGGCTGAGGTTGGCGAAGCCCCGGGTGTAGTACGGCTTGACCTCCAGGAGCCCGCTCCGGCCGCCGCGGGCCGGAGCCAGGTCGTCCGCCTTGCGGGCGCCGAACCTGCGCTGGGTGCTCAGGCCCTGGGCGCGGACATTGAGGTACACGTCCCACACCCCCGTCGGCAGGGGGGTGCCGTCCAGGGCGCGGGTGATATCGATGTCGGCGGTGAAGCCCGCGGCACTGTGGTCGCAGGCGTGCCCCTGGACAGGGATGTGGGCGGGCAGCGGTGTGCTGCGCGTGGGGACACGCACCTCGCGCCCGTCGTTCCGCAGCCGCAGGACCAGCTCGGTGGCGGGCGTCCGCGTGTCCACGTTCTCGATGTAGCCATGGCCGCGCAGCCGCAGGACGCTGCGCCTCCGGGTCCGGTGCCATTCGACCGCGTCCAGCCGGTCGTCCTGCCGCAGCCCGGCGGTGACGTCGTAGCAGGCGTCGGGTATGCCGGCCTTCTCGTCGCCGAGATGCGGGTAGGCGGCGTAGGCGCGCCCGTCCTTGACGACGACCTCGTGGGGAGGACGCTGCTTGTCCCTCTCCGCAGTCAGGAAATCGATGATGTCGATCAGTTCCCGTTGCAGCCCGTGCTGAGCGCAGTGGGCGGTCAGCCGGAGCGGTGCGGTCATCTGGACGTCGAGTTCCGGGGTGTAGAACGCGTCCAGTTGCTCCTTGGCGATCTCCATGGCCTTCAGCCGGTCGCTCTCCTCCAGCCGCGGGAAGCGCCAGGAGAAGGAGTCCAGCAGGCCGCCCCTGAAGTACCGCAGCAGCGCGGCGTCACGAACCGGTCCGGGTTCGCTGTACGTGGTGATCGCGGTCATCAGGCGGCGGGCGACCTCAAGGCGTTTCATCACGTCACCGAAGTTGCTGGTGAGGTTGCCCTCGTCGTCGCGCTGCACCTTGAAGTAGCAGTCCTCGTCGGCGACCACCGAGATCACGGAAGCCTGCAGATAGGCCTTGGTCACGAAGAGGCGGTCCTCGCCCATGTGGATGTCCTCGTCGAAGCGCAGTCGGCGCTCCTCCACGAACGATCGCCGCATGAGCTTGTGCGGCATCAGGACGTACCAGACGCGGGAGGTGGCCAGATCGATGACCTCCTGGTCGGCCTCGAACATGGAGCGCGGAACCGAGCAGTTGACCCCCACGTACTTGCCGAGCGTCACGTCGGAGTTGTTCCGTTCGGCCATGTCGATCATCCGGCGCAGCGCATGGGGGCCGAGGTAGTCGTCGGCGTCCAGGAAGAAGACGTAGCGGCCCCGGGCCAGCCCGAGGGCGACGTTGCGCGGGCCGCTCGGCCCCCCGGAGTTCTGTTGGTGGATGACGCGCACCGTGCCGGGATACTCGGCGGCGAACCGGTCCAGCTCCTGACCGCTGCCGTCGGTCGATCCGTCGTCGACGGCCAGGCATTCCAGTTCGTACGTGCCCAGCGACTGTTCGACCACCGACTCAAGACAGCGCGTCAGATAAGGCATGGCGTTGTAGGCGCCGATGATGACTGTGACTGTTGGGTCTGACACTCATTCCCCCCCGGGAACCGTTCATGACGATTATCGTCACATATTTACCCGTCATTCACGGCTTGTGCCAAGTTTCCAACTGCCTTGGCTCTGTGAACGGTTGATTGCCATCCCTTGATCGCCATCCCTACGAAAGCGAGAGCCGCCGGAGGGAACGGGGCGGACCGGCGAACCGGGGGCGTCGAGGCGCCGATGCGCGGGAGGCCGACTGCCCGGGAAGAGGAAGAGGGGGAGAGGAGGCCGGCCGCCCGGGAACAGGGGGGGGTGGTTCCGGGGCGGCCGGTGAGACCGGTTTGCCGCACGCCCCGGGGGGTTTGGGGCGAGCGGCCATCCGATCAGTGAGGAGTTCCGGAGCCAGAGGCTCCAGTGGCGTGCGCGAAGGCACGGCCAGGACGGTGCTGGGGGAGCTCCGACCCGGCGTCGCCGGCAGTCCCCTGCGGGCGGGGTGTTTCTCTCATCTGCAGAAACCGTACGTCAGCCGATGGGGGACCGACAGACGGAATCAGATCCCGCCATCGCCCCCCCACACCTTCTTCACAGGCCCTCACGCGGACACCGCGCATCCCCGACGAAATCGCTGTCCGGCCCCGCCGGGGATCGCACAGGTCAGATCTGGCCGAAAGCCTGCTCGATGACGTCGAGAGCCTCGTTCAGCAGGTCCTCGCCGATCACCAGCGGCGGGAGGAAGCGCAGGACGTTGCCGTACGTGCCGCAGGTGAGGACCAGCACACCCTCCGCGTGGCAGGCCTTGGCGAGCTTCGCGGTGGCCTCCGGGTTCGGGTCCTTCGTGCCGGACTTCACCAGCTCGATCGCGATCATCGCGCCGCGGCCGCGGATGTCACCGATGATGTCGCCGTTCGGCAGCTTCGCCTGCATCTCGGCGAGGCGGCCCTTCATGATCTCCTCGATGCGCTTCGCCTTGCCGTTCAGGTCCAGCTCGCGCATCGTCTCGATGGCGCCGAGCGCGCCCGCGCAGGCCACCGGGTTTCCGCCGTAGGTGCCACCGAGGCCGCCGGCGTGGGCGGCGTCCATGATCTCGGCGCGGCCGGTCACGGCGGAGAGCGGCAGACCGCCCGCGATGCCCTTGGCGGTGGTGATCAGGTCGGGGACGATGCCCTCGTCCTCGCAGGCGAACCACTGGCCGGTGCGGCAGAAGCCGGACTGGATCTCGTCGGCGACGAAGACGATGCCGTTGTCCTTGGCGAACCGGGCGATCGCCGGGAGGAAGCCCTTGGCCGGCTCGATGAAGCCGCCCTCGCCGAGCACCGGCTCGATGACGATCGCGGCGACGTTGTCCGCGCCGATCTGCTTGGTGATCTGGTCGATGGCCTGGGCGGACGCCTCGGCACCGGCGTTCTCCGCACCGGTCGGCCAGCGGTAGCCGTACGCCACCGGCACCCGGTAGACCTCGGGTGCGAAGGGGCCGAAGCCCTGCTTGTACGGCATGTTCTTGGCGGTCAGCGCCATCGTCAGGTTGGTGCGGCCGTGGTAGCCGTGGTCGAACACGACGACCGCCTGGCGCTTGGTGTACACACGCGCGATCTTGACGGCGTTCTCGACGGCCTCGGCGCCCGAGTTGAACAGCGCGGACTTCTTGGCGTGGTCGCCCGGCGTCAGCTCGGCGAGCTGCTCACAGACCTCGACGTACCCCTCGTACGGCGTGACCATGAAACAGGTGTGGGTGAAGTCGGCGAGCTGCGCGGACGCACGGCGTACGACGGCCTCGGCGGAGGCGCCGACCGACGTCACGGCGATACCGGAACCGAGGTCGATCAGACGGTTGCCGTCCACGTCCTCGATGATCCCGCCACCGGCGCGGGCGGTGAACACCGGCAGGGTGGAGCCCACACCTGCGGCCACCGTCGCGAGGCGGCGGGCCTGCAGCTCCACCGACTTCGGGCCGGGAATGGCAGTGACGACGCGGCGCTCCTGCGGAATTGTGGTCATGCGGGGCTCCTGTGGGGTGTTTCGGACGCTTCTCCTTCTGCAGGCTAGGGGCGGAAGGCGGGGTCCGGCATGTTCCGTTCGGGAGTGGTGACCGCGCACGGTTGTCCGCGACGGACATAGCGACAGGGCCCACGGGCGGGGCCGCACGGGTGCGGGGCATGAGGGCGGGCCCCGTCGCCCGGGCGAAGACTTCCCGCCGGACCGCGTCTGACGGGGTGGTACGGGGCACTAGATTGATGGCTTCGGGCGTCCGCGCCCGGGAGTTACCGGTCGGCGCTGGTCAGGGGACGAGGGACAGCACATGGACACCGAGGGCACGTACGACTCGCGCGGCACCCGCTCCGGTCCACCGGTGCCGCGTCCGGCCGGTCCGCCACCGCCCGGACTGCCGCCCCGGCCGGGCTACGCCCCCGCCTCGGGCCCCTCCCTCGGCGACTGGCTCCGCATCCCCAGGCCCACCGCGGAACCCGGCGTCTGGCGGCTCGGCCACGCCCCGCGTCCCGCCGAGGAGAAGGAGCGCACCCCGGACCGCACGCTGATCAGCGGCGCGGTGATCTCGCTGCTGGCCTGCGTCCTCGTCTGGTCGCTCTGGCGCAACAACTACATCCCGTACTGGCGGGTTCCGCTGAAGCTCTTCACTCCCGGCGACTGGTGGGGACCGTTCGGCGACGCACCGCAGACCCGGGGCGCGGTCCGGGCACTCGACCTCTACCGCCTGCTGATCATCGGGGGCCTCGTCCACGGATTCGGCCGGCTGGGCAACTGGCCGGCCGCCTTCGAACGGTTCGTCGCCGCCAGGGGAGCCGCCGCACGGGCGGGCGGTGCGGCGATCGGCGCCCTGCTGGTCTGGACCCTCGTCTGGAACGGGACCGTGCCGGGCATGGGACTGGCCTTCGGCCTGGTACCCGACTCCTGGCTGGGCCCCGACCAGCCGATGTCCCCGGTGGTCAGCTACGGGCTGTACGCCGTGCTCACCCTGGTGATCGTCTGGCCGTTCGCCCGGCTGGGGCACTGGGCCGAGGCGTGGCGCGGCATCCGGTCCGCGCAGCCCGCACCCGGCCGGTCCGCGCAGCCCGCACACAGTGGGGACGGCCGCGATCCGGCCGGGTCGCACGCGCCCGGCACCGCGGACGCCATCGTCGAAGGCAGCGAGGAGGACCCGGCCGAGTGGCCCGATCTGCGCGCCGCCGGACAGCACCAGGCCGCCGCCGCGCTCGCCAGGGAAACCCGGTCCGGGCGGATGAACGACGTCGACCACGCCCGGATCCGCCGTGCCTGGACCTCCGTGCGCGCCGACCACTCCCGGCTCTCCGCCTTCACCGACGCCGTGCTGCGCGAGGGCGCCGCGGCCTGCACGCACCCCTCCGGCGCGCGTGACCTCCCGGTCCGCGCCGCCCGGCACGATCTGCTGGTCCGGCAGGTCAGGCTCGGCACCGTCGAGGACGGCGAACGCAACCCGTACGCCCGCCGCGGCAGCGGCATCGCCCTCGACCCCGGGCTGCTGGGCACGTCCCTGCTCGCCGTCGGCCCGCCCGGCGCCGGCAAGAGCCGGGCGCTGATCCGGCCCGTCGTCGAATCCCTCGCGCTCCAGGCGCTCGCCGGACAGGCCGCCGTCGTCGCCGTGTGCGCCGCCGGTACCCAGCTCGGCGGCGACGAGGGCTTCGACGTCGTCATCAAGGTCGGCGACCCGTCCTCCGTGCACGATCTCGACCTGTACGGCGGCACCACCGACCCCGACGAGGCCGCGACCGTCCTCGCCGACGGCCTGGTCGGTGACCTCCCCGAGGTCGACAGCAGACGCGCCGTGACGGCCCTCGCCCAGTTCCTCGGCCCGTTCCGCGCCGCGCACGGCCGCTTCCCCTCCGTACCGGAACTGCGGGAACTCCTGGACGGCGTACCCGGCGCCCTCACCGCTCTGCGGGCGGCGCTCGACGCGACAGGACACCCCGGCATGCAGCGCGAACTCGACGGCCGGGCCCGCCAGGCCGGCGCACCCGGCGACCCGGGCCCGGCCCTCGCCGACCGGGTGGCGCTGCTCGACCGGCCCGCTTTCGCCGAGTTCTTCGACACCACGGGCAAGGCCCGCCCCTTCTCGCTGCGCGCCCTCGAACACCCGCTCCGGGTCCGCGTCGATCTGCCCGAACGCGGCCACGCCGAGGCGTCCCGGGTCCTGGCACGCCTGGTGCTCGCCCAGTTCACCGCGAGCGCCGCGGCCCGTACCGACCGTTCCCTCTTCGCCTGTCTGGTCCTCGACGACGCGACCCACACCCTGACCCCCGACACCGTCCGCGGGATCCAGCGGCTGCGTTCCGCGCACGCCGGGGCCGTACTCACCCTGCGCACCCTCGACGACGTCCCGGAGCACCTGCACACGGCACTGCTCGGCGCGGTCGGCTGCCGGATGGCGTTCTCCGGGGTCACCACGTGGGACGGGAAGAAGTTCGCCGAGGCATGGGGAACGGAGTGGGTCGAGACCCGCGACGTCACCCAGCGCACCGTCTTCGCCGACCAGCCGATGACCCGGGCCATCCACGCCTTCCGCAAGCTGGTCACCGGCAAGGCGGTCACCACGGACGCGGTGACCGTGCGCCAGGTTGAGCGGGAACGCTGGTCGGCCTCCGAGCTGGCCCACCGGGTGCCGGCCGGACACGCGGTGCTGTCCCTGACGACCGTACGCGGGGAACACGCGCCGCCGCTGCTGGTGGATCTGAACGGCTGAGCCGTGCGGGGCGGCCCCGCCCGGGGCAGCGGTTACGGCGAACCCTGCCGCCCTGGCAGAATCGAGAGGAGCCGTTCATACGGGACGGCGAAAATCGACTCCCCGAGGTCCCGCGTTCCCCATGGCCCCCACTCTCGCCTCGCTCGTCCAGCACTCGGCGCTCAAACTCACGGTGCGTGCGGGGGCGGACCGGCTCGACGCACCCGTCCGCTGGGCGCACGCCAGCGAGCTGACCGACCCCGTCCCGTACATGGAGGGCGGTGAGCTGCTGCTCGTCACCGCCACCAACCTCGACGCCGGGAATCCCGAGGCGATGCGGCGGTACGTGCGGCGGCTGGCCGGGGCCGGAGTCGTCGGACTGGGATTCGCTGTCGGTGTCCACTACGACGACGTACCGCAGGCCCTGGTCGACGCCGCCGAGGAAACGGGGCTGCCGCTGCTCGAAGTGCCGCGCCGCACCCCGTTCATCGCCATCGCCAAAGCCGTGTCGTCGGAGATCGCCGCCGATCAGTACCGGGCGGTGACGGCGGGGTTCGAGGCCCAGCGGGAGCTGACGAAGGCCGCGCTCTCGGGCGACGGCCCCGGTGAACTCCTCACCCGGCTCGCCGCGCACGTCGACGGCTGGGCGGCGCTGTACGACGCCTACGGCGCGGTCGTCGCCGTCGCCCCCGACTGGGCCGCGCGCCGGGCCGCCAGGCTCGCCCCCGACGCGGCACGCCTGCGGGAACGCCCCGCCCCGGCCAGCATGGTCGTCGGCGACACCGACGACCGGGTCGAACTCCAGTCCCTGGGCACCGGCCGCCGGGTCCGCGGAGCGCTGGCCGTGGGCACCGGAGCGGCACTCGGCACCGCCGAGCGGTACGCCGTGCACTCGGCGGTCGCCCTGCTCACCCTGACCACCGCCCGCTCCCGGTCCCTCCAGGGGGCGGAGCAGCGGCTGGGCGCGGCGGTGCTGCGCATGCTGCTCGCCGGCCGGCCGGACCACGCACGGGCCGTCGCCGGGGATCTGTACGGGGGGCTGCTCGACGCCCCGTTCCGCCTGGTCATCGCCGAGGCGTCCGCCCCCTCGACACCGGCGGCGCTGGGCGAGGCGATGGAGGCGGCGGCCTTCCGGACCGGCGAGACCCTGCTGGCCGTGCCCGAGGGCGAACGGCTCGTCGTCCTCGCCGCCGACGGCGGGGCGGCGGTCGCGGCCTGCGTGGCATACGCACAGGCCCAGGAGGGGCGTGAGGCGAGGCCCCCGCGCGAAGGGGCGACGGAGGAGGGCGAGGTGGTCGTGGGCCTGTCGGCGCCCGCGGGCCCGATCGCCGTGTCCGCCGCGTACAAGCAGGCCGAACAGGCCCTGTCGGTGGCCCGCCGCAGAGGCAGGGCGCTGGTCGAGCACGACGAGCTGGCCGCGGGTTCGGTGCTGCCGCTGCTCGCGGACGACGCCGTACGGGCCTTCGCCGACGGCATGCTCCGTGCCCTGCACGAACACGACGCCAAGGGCCGCGGTGACCTGGTGGCCTCGCTGCGGGCCTGGCTCTCCCACCACGGCCAGTGGGACGCGGCAGCGGCGGACCTGGGCGTGCACCGCCACACCCTGCGCTACCGGATGCGCCGCGTGGAGGAGATCCTGGGCCGCTCACTGGACGATCCGGACGTCCGGATGGAGTTGTGGCTGGCCCTGAAAGCCACGAGCTCCGCGCCGTCGCCGGAGTCGTAGCAGGCTGCCGGGGGACCGCGACCGGCAGCGCGCGGGCCCGAGGGGCGAGGGCCGGGGGCGGTGCGGCACGCGCCGTACGCCTGCGCACGCCCACGCATCCGACAAACCGGCGTGTACCCGCGGCACTCTGCTCCACGCCGGACAAACGCCAGGCGGGTCGCGCGGCCCTACGGTGGGGGGCAGCACACCCCACGACTCCGAAGGGCCGGAACCTCCATGACTTCCACCCACGCCTTCTGGCTCGCCGGCCGCCAGGCCACCGGCGAGGACAGCTTCGACGTCACCAACCCCTGGGACGGCCGTCTCGTCGGCACCGTCAGCGTGCCGACCGACGCGCAGATCGAGGAGGCCGTCGCGGCCGCGCACGCCGTGCGCGAGGAGTTCGCCGCGACCCCCGCCCATGTCCGGGCCGCCGCACTCGATCACGTCGTACGGCGCCTGGTGGAGCGCACCGAGGAGATCGCCCAGCTGATCTCCGCCGAGAACGGCAAGCCCATCAAGTGGGCGCGCGGCGAGGTCGGCCGTGCCGTGTCCGTCTTCCGGTTCGCCTCCGAGGAGGCCCGCCGCTTCAACGGCGGTGACGCCCAGCGCCTGGACACCGACGCCGGCGGCACCGGACGCCTCGGCCTGACCCGACGCTTCCCGCGCGGCACGGTCCTCGGCATCGCTCCGTTCAACTTCCCGCTGAACCTGAGCGCCCACAAGGTGGCCCCGGCCATCGCCGTCGGCGCGCCGATCATCCTGAAGCCCGCCCCGGCCACGCCGATCTCCTCGCTGATCCTGGGCGAGCTGCTGGCCGAGACCGACCTGCCGGCCGGTTCGTGGTCCGTGCTCACGGTCCCCAACGACCGGATGCCCGCCCTCGTGCAGGACGAGCGCCTGCCCGTGATCTCCTTCACCGGCTCCGGTCCGGTCGGCTACTCGATCCTGGAGTCGGTGCCGCGCAAGCACTGCACCCTGGAGCTCGGCGGCAACGGTGCCGCGGTGGTCCTCGGCGACTACGCCTCCGACGAGGACCTGGACTGGGCCGCGACCCGCATCGCGACGTTCTCCAACTACCAGGGCGGCCAGTCCTGCATCTCGGTGCAGCGCGTCATCGCGGACGCCTCGGTCTACGACCGGCTCGTCCCGAAGATCGTCGCGGCCGTCGAGGCCCAGGTCACCGGCGACCCGTCCGACGACGCCACCGATGTCGGCCCGCTGGTCAGCGAGGCCGCCGCCCAGCGCGTCGAGTCCTGGGTCGACGAGGCCGTGCAGGCCGGCGCCCAACTGCTCACCGGCGGCAAGCGGGACGGCGCCGGCTACGCGCCGACCGTGCTCGCCCAGCTCCCGGACAGCGTCACCCTCGCCACCGAGGAGGTCTTCGGACCGGTCCTGTCCGTGCAGAAGGTGGACGGCGAGGCCGAGGCGTTCGCCGCCGTCAACTCCTCCAAGTACGGCCTGCAGGCAGGTGTGTTCACGCACGACCTGCAGACCGCCTTCCGCGCCCACCGCGCCCTTGAGGTCGGCGGCGTGATCATCGGTGACGTCCCGTCCTACCGTGCCGACCAGATGCCGTACGGCGGTGCCAAGCAGTCCGGCATCGGCCGTGAGGGCGTCCGCTACGCCATGGACGACTACACCTACGAGCGCGTGCTGGTCCTCACCGGCCTCGCCCTGTAGGACCGCGAACAGGATCGGACGGACCGATCCGACAGACGTCGCCTGTGATCCGCCTGGACAGCACACAACAGGTGGCGACGAGACGGCCGGAGCCCGCTGTGCGGGGGCTCCGGCCGTCTTCCGTATCCGCCCACCGCTGTGTGGAGACCGGTCAAGGAGGCCGTTCACGGCCCGGCTGCCCGGCGGTTGACCGGTAGAGCCAGGGCAGGGCCAGGAAGCCGCCGTGGACCTCGCACAAGCCACTTCCCTGCCGATGTCGATGCCCAAGTCGGCACGGTGCCGGAAGGAACTGGACCGGTAGCCGGTTGTGGCGTCCGCTTCCCACTTCGCGTCGTAGTCGTAGACGGTTTTGTGCGGTGGAAAGTCGTGCGGAAGGTACTCCCACGGGATGCCGGTGCGGTTGACATGGAGGATCGCGTTCACGATCTCCCGCAGGTCGTGCACCCGCGCCGTCACACCGGGCCCGGTCCGCCGGGCGCGCCACGCCGCGGATACCGGCTCGGTCAAAGCCCGCCGGGCATCAGACACATCACCGCGATGCGGACGACGCGTACTCACCCACTGCGCAACGACCCACCATCACCGGCAGGCACAAGAACATCCCCAATCACCAACTGCCGTGGGGGCGATCGGCCTCGGGAATGCTGGTCGCCGGGCTCGGCGGACGGGTGCGCATGAGATCTTCCTCTTCATGAGTACACCACCAGACGGATTGCCCATCTACCGAGTCCTGACCGGCCCGGACGACTCCGCGTTCTGCCATCGTGTGAGCGAAGCGTTGGCTCTTGGCTACGCACTGCACGAAGGCCCTGCGGTCACTTTCAACGGTGAGAGGGTCATTGTCGCCCAAGCGGTGGTATGGCCGGCACGGTCGTAGGACTTGGGGTCGTGGTCTGCCCGTGACATGAGAACGGCCGCACGGGTCGGGCGTGTTGCGACGCTTGCCCGGGCCCGTGCAGCCTGTTCCCGTCCTGCTCCGTCCGGGGTCTCCCGTGCACACTCGCCCGGCAGGCCGCCTGCCGATCACCACCAGCCGACCGCCAGGCGGGCATGTCCCGACCTCAATCGCCCCCCGGGTTGTTGGCCTGCCACCCATGAATCCGGACACCGAGCCGGCCGCGCCGGCTGTGCAGGAGGACCTTGCACCCGATCCGGTTCGGCGCCTGATTCAGCATCTGGCGGCCCGCGGCTCGGTCGGGTTGCTGCGCCGCGATGCCCTGTTCGTGGTCGGCGTCCCGGCAGGGATCGCCGCGTTCGGGGGCTCCGTGCACCGGAGTCGGGGCACGGATGGGTGGTTCCCGGCACCGGTCCGAGGTGATCTGATGTCCACACCCATGACCGCAGGGTGAAAGGAGATTCCGTGGCCAAGCCTCTGGGTGCCGCACAGGTCATATCTGCGCTGCGTGCCGAGGGTGTCCGCGTTGTCGAGGTCGGCAGCTGGCGGACGCACAACCGGAATGCGAAGGGTGCG
>NZ_JBHVRW010000029.1:0-104977 GCF_042885475.1 Streptomyces sp. NPDC058051 | reverse complement strand
GCAACTTCGCCAAGAAGCAATAGCCGACGGAACCTCCACCAGCGACCTTGCTCCAACCTCAGCCAGAACGGACATCACCTTACGAACCGCCCTCTAAGGGGCGCCTTGCACGCTTACGACACGGTCTTGGGGCGGCGCTTGTGGAGTTGGCGTCCTGAGTCGACGGCCACGGGCTTCCTTGAGCCCCCGCGCATGGTCGATGGCACTGTGTTCGTTACCTGGCTCTGCCCCGGCTCCTCCCGGTCATGGGCGGTTCAGGCTCTCCACGCCGACACAGGCCACCCACGCTGGCCCGAACCGCTCCGCCTTCTCCCTCCGCAGCACTGGCTGGTCTCCGGCGACAGAGTCCTCGCGATAGCCCACGAACCTGGCACTGGGGCACCTTGTTTGGCGACGTATGACGTGCACGGCGGAACTTTGCTGTGGCAGAGGCCATTGAGCGACTTGGTCGTCGGCAGCCCGACGACGTCCGTGAACTCAATCCATCTGGCTCACCCCGACGGCCACGTCTCGTCCTGGGATGCGCTGACCGGCGACAATCCGCTGGACGGTCAAGGTCGGGCAATCTCTCCGTACCCGGCCCGTGGCGGCGGGCGAACACGTGCTGATCACGTCTTGGGATCCCGGCCGGCTCATCGCCCTGGACGACGCTGACGGAACGGTCGCATGGCGCGGCGCGGTCCGGCCGACCGCCGCGCTCATGACTCCCGCGTACCTCGCGGGCGACTCGGCTTGGGCAGTGAGTCGTGCGGGAGTGCTCCAAGGCTGGAATCTGGGCACCCGGCGACGTCTCGCAGGTACCCGTGAGGGCTTGCTCTGGAATCCTGACGTGCAAGGCATGCCCCAACTGCACGGTAGTGTCCTGTATGTCGTCACCGGAAACGGCAGCCTTCACGCGATCGGCCTCGACGCTGCGGAGTGACGTGTTTCGGCGCCGCACTTTCGGTGTGGCCGTAAGCCATCCAGGGGATTACCAAGGAACTCAGCCGCTGTTGTAGGCCCGCGCCATACCAGTCTGCCGGTACTCCTCCACCGGGACCGGCTCAACACCAGCCCGCATGTGGGTCGTGTAGACGAGCCCGCCCAAGTGGTTGATCTCGTAGTGGACAAGACGGGCGAGGCCTCGCTCGTACGCGGTGGTCACCGTCTCACCGGTCAGTGCGGTGGTCTCGACAGTGATCTTCAGGGGCCGTGGGACTATCCCCTTGGCGAAGGGGTGGACCTGCCCGAAGAACCCTGCGAGACCGGGTCGGTCAGCGCGTGAAGCCCAGGCGGTCGGAGAAGTTGGCCAAGGATGTGCCGCTCTCCTGGGAGCAGACGGACGAGCTGCGCAAGCATTTGCCCGACCAATACCAGGCCACGGTCGACTGCGGCCGAGGGCTCGGGATGCGGTAGGGCGAGATATCCGGCTTCAGCCCGGACGACGTGGACTGGTCGGAGGACGACAAGACCGTCCACATCTGCCGCCAGATCACGCATCACCGCGGCACCCTCGTCTTCGCTCCGCCCAAGGGCGGCACCAAAGACGATCGGAAGGACCGCTACGTCCCCCTCGACGAAGACCTGGCGACGCGCCTGCGCAAGCACATGCAGGAGTCCCCTCCGGTCGAGGTCACACTGCCGTGGCTGGAGAGGGACGGCGAACTGGTCAGGCAAGTCGAACGGATGCGGGGCGCCGACCCGGTCTTCCTACCCTGGCGCCCCGCCGCTGCTCAGCACGGCCCGGATCGCCTGGAACCCGCAGGCAACAGCGCGCGTTCCGCGGGTGTGAAGTCCCGGCCCACGCCCGCGCACAGGGTGTCCGCCATGGCTTCGGACAGGAGGTCCAGGTTCTGGTACCAGTCACGACCGGCGATCATCAGGCGGTGGTCGCGTACGGTGATGCCGAGCAGCCTGCCCGTCGGATGGCTGGTCAGCAACAGCCCGCTCTCCAAGTCCCAGAATTGCACCTCATACGAGGCGTCCCCGCCAAGGGTGACCAACGTATCGCGCGGGCCGAAGCCGATCAGATCAGACAGGTGTGCTCCCGCCGCCGCCAATGCGCGCCCTACTTCCTTGCCCGCGTCCACGTCCCAGCGGTGTAGGAATCCGTCTGCGTTGTGTGTCATGAAGCGCCGGCCGTCGGGGGTGAACACAAGCGGTGTCGGCGCAGTCGCATCGAAGCGGGGCCGCAGTTCGCCCGTGGTGAGGGTACGCAGGCGGGTGCCGGTCCGCAGGTTCCAGAGTTCGACGGTGCCAGTCGCCGTCCCGGCGCTGGTGACGACCGCTATTTCGTCGGAGTGGCCGGGACGAGAACGGAGTTGCCCGTAATAGGTGAAGGGGTTCGTCGTCTGCTGCTCCGTACGGCGTTCCACCTGAACCGCCGGCCCGACGCGTCTGCCGGTAGCGGCATCGACGAGTATCACTCTGCCGTCGGTGGTCATGACGGCGACCTCGCTGCCGCGCACCGGTTCAATTGCTTCCACTCCCTTCCTCCTCGCCGGAAGGGAGGTGTCCTCCCAAGTGAGGTCGATGCGTGTGCGTGGATTGTGGGCGGCAGCAGCTGTGAGCCCGCCGTCCGAACGTTGCAGCACGATCCATTGGGAGTCGGCTGACCATATCGGCAGTGGGACGTTGCCGGCCCCGGGATCCCATGACGTTTCACGGGTAGTGCCGGTCGTGGTGTCGACGACGGTCAGGGCCTGGTCCTCGAGGAACGCGAGGTGCTTTCCGTCGGGAGCCAGTGCGCCCTGCTCAGTGGCACTGCCCCCACCGACCAGGGCTGCTGCGGCCGCGTCGAGTGGAACGGCCCGGGCGGTCAGCAACGCGTCCGGGGTGGGGACGGCGACGGTGACATGATCGTCGTCGCCGTCAGCGGGAAAGACGGCGACGCTCGTGATCGACAATCGGCTGTATGAGCTGGTGGCGGGCACTCTGGTCCGGTAGACGCTGCCGGTGCGCAGCCCGATCAGGGTGAACTCGGAGTATGCCCCTTCCTCGACGAAGTGGGGGTAAACGGCGAATTCTCCAGTCGCGTCGACCAGATCGTCCACGCCCGTCCCCGTGGGGGCTGGCAGGGTATTAGTGCGCTTCTCTGACCGGCTCGAGGCGCGCACGCGCAATGTCCCGTCGTGGATGTCGGTTCCTTGCTCGACAAGCAGTTCGCCGCCCCCCGCGATCACGGTGAGGCTGCGCGCCGCGAAGGGTTGGACCTGATGGCCCGTCGCGAGGTTTCGGATCACCGTCCGTTGGTCATCGTGCGGCAAGTACTCAGGGGTGAAGACAACCTGGCCGGGGTCCTTGGTGAAGGCGACCTGGCGCGGCTGGTCTGGCACCAGGCCGGGGGCGGTCGGCAGTTGCCGACCGGTGGCGACGTCCCAGGCCGAGACGGCGGCGTAGCGCTCCCGAGGGTCCTTGGCGCCGGACGCGTCATAAAACTTGAGCATCCGCAGCACGTGTCGGCCGTCGCTGCTGAAATCCAGTGAGGCACCGTTCACCTTGCGGCCGACCGCGTCGTCGGATGCGAGGTAGCGCGGCTTCGCGGTCGGCCGAGTAAGGTCCCACAGCCATACGCTGCCGTCGGCCACCGCCAAGGCGTAAGAGCGGCCATCCGGGCTCAGGCCACTGCCACCTGCCTCCTCGTCCGGGATTCCGGCCAATGGGCGCTGCCGGGGAGCGCCGCCCGCCAAACCGGTGATCAGGGTGAGCGCGGATTCGCCGTCGTCCCGACGGGACTGTACGACGACGGTCCTTCCGTCCCGTGTGGACCTCATGCCCGTGAAGACACCGGGCCACAGGCCCGGGTGGCTGCCTGACAGCTGCTGCCCACGTGCGTACTGGCGAAGGAGCGCGGCGTACGAATCGGGGGTCGCTTCGGTGAGCCAGGCGGTGAGGCCCAACTGGAGGGACAGGGCGGGGTCGTTCGCGGAGTGGCGGTCGGCGAGCGAGGCCAGCAGTCGGGACGCCTGTGTGCGCAGCTGCGCCTCGACATGCCTGTTGCTCTGCCAGACTCCGACGGCCAAGCCCCCGGCCAGCAGCACCAACACCGTCAGCACGGCCGCCAGGGCGCGCAGGCGGCGGATGCTGCGCCGGTGGTACTGGGTGCTGCGCCGGATGTAGGCGTGCTCGGTGTCGCTGAGGTCCTGGGCACGGTCCGCCAGCCAGTCGGACGCCGTTGCCAGGACGCCGCCGCGCATCAGGGCTCCGTCCTCCTCCCCCTCCTCCTGCCAGCGCCGCATGTCCTGCCGTAGCTGCTCCTGCCACCGCCGGAAGTCACGTGAGTCGACGAGCCAGCCATTGAGTCGAGGCCAAAGCGTGGCCAGGGCCTCGTGTGCCAGGTCGGCGATCTCCTCGCCGTCGGGTGCGCGGCCAAGCACAACAAGCTTCGTCGGTGCCAGCCGCCGGGCGAGGGATCGCAGTGCGGGATCGAGGTCGGGCAGGCGGGCGGGGCTGCGCGCGAATCCTCCGCTGTCGTTGGGGCGGGTCATCTGGGCGAACAGTCGTCGGGCGAGGAACTCTTCGTCAAGGTGCAGGAGTTCGCGGGCCGCATCCTCCGCGTAGCCCACGAGTGCCCCCGCAACGCCGCCCAGCTCATCGTAAGCAGCATGGGTGAGCATCGATCCATCGCGCCGCTCCCACAGGCGGGTCAGGGCAAACTCGACGAGTGGCATGCGTCCGGGCTCGTCGGCCGCGTCCGCGACGATCCGTTCAGGCAGACCCGCTTCGTACCAAAGGCCCGGCACCGCCTCCACCGGCGCGGTGATCGCCCGGTGGAGCCCCGGAGCGGACAGGGGGGCGAGGAACTGCACGGCGCCCGCGCTGAGGGAGTCGGCGGTGGCCGAGGTGACAAGCGTGTCGAGGGACTCAAGGCGGGCGGTGGCCACGACACGCAGCGCCGGGCCGGGCTCGGCCTGCCGATGTGTGCCGAGGGCGATGAGGAGCCGTAGAAGTTCGCGAGCGACGGCAGGTTCCGCTGCGGCGTACTCCTCCAACTGGTCGACGAAAAGGACGTGCCCGCTTTCCCCCGCGTGGGCGAGCACACGGGAACGCAGGTCGGCGGAAAGCACGTCGGCTGGCTCCAGGGCGTCAGGTCGCGGCCGGGTCAGCAGGTCGGCCAGGTCCGCTGTGGCTCGAAGCCGTTCGGTCTCGGTGAGCGACGGTTCCAGGACAGGTACGAGGGCACGCGCCACGATCCGCGCGGGACTCACGCCGGGTACGGCCCGCAGCTCGGACACCGTCCAGCTCGCGCTCGTCAGCCGCGGCATCAGCCCGGCGCGGACGAGCGACGACTTGCCGCAGCCCGAGGGGCCGACCACGAGGGTCAGCGGCTGAGCTCCGACCGCGGCTTCCAGACGTCCGGTCTCCTTCTCACGCGCGTGGAAGAGACCCGCTTCAGCCTCGGTGAACGGGGCGAGTCCTCGGAACGGACAGCGCGGGCGCAGGATGCTCTCGTCGACGAGCGACGCGGACGGGATCAGATATCCGGTGGTCGAGCCGGCGCCACGCTGCACGGCGACGGTCATGCCGACAACACCACCCTGCGCGTCGTCCCAGACCGGGGAGCCGCTGAAACCGTCGGAGACCCGCTGCCCCTGGCCGGTCGTCTCCATCTGCAGCCAGCCCGCGCCCTGGGTGCCACGCAGTGTGCCCGAGGCCCATACGCCGTGCCGCGCGCCCTCGGGAAAGCCCAATACCCGGAATGTATGGCTCCAGACCTGGGTGCCGTCGACAAGCGGGACCGGGCGGGAACCCTGCACGCGCTGCTCCAGGCGCAGAAGCGCCACGTCTCCGGTGTCGTCGTCGTCGATCGGCCGCCACGTCACGACCGAGGCACGGCCGGACTGCACGGCTCCGGTGCGATCCCTCAACAGTGGGAAGTCGACGCTCACCGTGTCCAGAGGCGCCTCGGCCGACGTGGTCGGCAGCCCTGCCGCCGCCGCGACGACATGGGCGCAGGTGCAGACGATGTCACTGTCGACCAGGAATCCCGCCCCGACGATGTCCCCGCTGCGGGATCGTATGCGGACCAGCGACCGCGTCAGTAACTCTTCCTCGCGCACCGCCGTCACAACGCCACCTGCTACGCCGGATCCGCGGCTGGGTCCGGGGCCGCCGCTCGTGTCTGCGCCTCTGGCGGCAGGGGCGTCGGCTCTGCTCCGGCGCGAGGCTGCCACTCCACGCTCACGGTGAAGTTGGCTTCCGACGCCGCCTTGGCAACAACCACGCCTGCCTCCGCCGTCAGCTTGATACCGAAGTCCACGCGTACGGTGTCCGGCGTGTGCACCATGTCCCGCAAGCCCGCTGCGATGACGTCGAGGGCGGGTCGCACATGCCCCATGGCGTCCTGCAGGGTCTCCGACGTGGCACGCGCGAGCGCCGCCGCCCGCCCGACACGGTCGATGCCGGCGGACTCGCCGTCGGCGATCTCCACCAGCACACCGCTGCCATCCGCCAGCCGGATCTCACCTGCGTATGTCATCTGGTACCCCCTGCTCCCCTGATGCTCTCAGGCTACGTGAACACGCCTGAATCTGTACCGAGTTGGATAGCTGAGGCGGTACTGTCCGGTCGCTGGCCGGCACGGGTACCAAGAGGCTGGAGACACCGACGCCGTCCGGTCAGCTGGTCACGGTCTCGCCGGTCAAGGCAGTGATCTCGAGCAGGCGAGACACAAGGCCACGGACGTCGAAGCAGCCCTCGCAGGCGGCTGGCTAGGCACCCGCCTTTGCACAGGTCATTGCCCGGCTGCAGGTGTCCTGCCCGATTGGCAGCCTCAGGCAGAGCCTTCCCTTCCCCGCCATATGCACCGGTTGTGCAGCAGCCTGCTCGTCAAAGGGTTTCCTGTGCAGGTCAGAGGGCTCATCGAGCTGCACTCCGACCTCCAAAGAGCGGGACCGACCGGGCCTCTCGCACGGGCAGGCGCCCCATGGGCCACGCTCGCTGCGGCCCGGTCGGTGACGTTTTGCCGGGTGAGCCGGCTCATGGCAGTGCAAGAGGACAGGCCGGGATCGCTCCCGGCCTGTCCTCTTGTATCTGCTTCCATGGCGTCCGCCTCTGTTTGACCGCCCTCTTGATCCATCCCTCCTTGATCCCGCGCGGCCGGTGCTCGCCGGAATCGGCCACGGTGACGAGGGCCCCACCCTTCCGCCAGTGAACGCGAACTGCCGTGCAGGGGACGTATCGGGGACGTCCGACGCGGTATCGCGTCGAACGGCCTGCGTGAACGTGCCCTGCGCGGTGGCTGGTTGATGTCACTCTGCCGGGATATGCGGGAGATCCCGAAATGGGTGACCGTCCCGAAGAGCCGTATCCGCACCCCTCTTTCTGGGCGCGAATCCTTCTGGACGCGAAAAGCATGGAGTTCGAATGCGCAACTCCAGAGAATAAACCTGAGACTGCCACTCCCAGGATGAATGGTCTCTTGTTGCCCATCGACCCTCATGCCACGCTTTTCCATGCACGGATCCACCACAAAGGGGAACCTCATGCACGGAAAGAAGCGAATTCTCGCCCTGGTCGGCGTCCCGCTGGGTGCGTCGCTCGCGCTGGCGCCGACGATCGCCGCCTCGGCGAGCGCCGCAACTCTCGGCAAGAGCGCAGCGTCGGGGGCTGCTTCACAGCCTTCGATCACCCCGACGGCCTCCTGCTCGATCTCCGGAATCGAAGACCCGAACGAGAGCGCGACCATCAGTGGCTCCGGTTTCACCGCGGGGGCGCTGGTCACCTTCTTCAGCGGAAAGCGCGCGATCACCACGGCAACGGCCAATGCCGCTGGAGCGGTGAGCGCGGTGGCCGTGGTCAAGGCCGACGACGCCGTCACCGCCCAAGAAGGTGCCAACCAGCAAGGTTGCCTGAACCTCGTCAAGCCCAGCACGACGTCGAGCACGTCGGTTCCGGGCACCACGGTTCCGGGCACCACCGACAGGGAACAGGCGCTTGCCGCCGGCGAGAACGACGGCGACGCAACATGCCGGCAGAGGGTCGACCTGTTCAAGAACAACGCGGACAAGAGCGCGTCCTTCCGGGCGGACTACACCACCGGATTCAACGACAAGGTGGCAGTCACCGCCGGCTGCGCGGCCATGCTGGCGCAGCTCCGGTCGGGCGTCCCGCTCACGCAGAACCAGAACACGAACGCGAACGCGAACGCGAACACCAACCAGAACCCGAACACGAACCAGAACACGAACCAGAATCAAAACCAGAACCAGCAACAGAACCAGAACACGAACCAGCACCACCGCGGCGAGGGGCGAGGGAACCGCTAGCCCCCACCTGCACGAAGGGTCCGACAGCTCGGCTGTCGGACCCTTTCTGGCGTGACCTGCGGATTTCCTGGGCTACGGGCTACGGGCTACGACCACGGGCACAGTGGCATATGCCCGCACCTCCGCTACGTACCGTGACATGGCATGGACGCCGCGATGAACCGGGAATGCGGCTTGACGGCTCCCCGGCTCCGATCCACGCCTGATCCCCTGCACGGCAGCGGGGCCACTACCCCGCCTCGGGGCAGCGGCCCTCTCCACGCTGCCGTCGAGAACCGGGCGCGCGGCGTACAGCGCACAACCCGCTTGCGTAGCTGACCGAACTCCCCTTTTCAGCAGCAGCACACGTGGCAGAGCGCGCATCCAGAAACCGACTATCCTGAGGACAGAAGTCGTCCCAGGTAATCACCATCCGCAACAGTCACCCAGCAAAGGGAACAACGGATGAATTACGACCGACGGCGAGCGGAGCTCGCGGACTTCCTCAAGAAACGGCGGCTGGCTCTTCAACCGGAAGAGGTCGGCCTCCCTTCACGGACATCACGGCGAACTCCCGGCCTACGGCGGGAGGACGTCGCCGATCTGGCCGGAATCAGCGCCTGCTGGTATTCCCGGCTCGAACAGGCCCGGAACATCCGGGTATCCGACCAGGTCCTCAATTCGCTGGCCGAAGCCCTTCGCCTCAACAGCAGAGAGCGCGACTACCTTCTGACGCTGGCGAACGAGGATTCCCGTTCCCGTGTGAATTCCGGGGCGGACGGCGTTCCGCTGGATCTCCAGCGCATCCTGGACAGTCAGCATCCACATCCGGCATTCGTACTCGGTCCTCGTTTCAACATTCTGGCGTGGAACCAGGCGAGAACCGACGTCTACGGTGACCTCGGCCATATTCCCGCTGAGCACCGCCACATGCTGCGGCTGTTCTTCGGCGGATATCTGCGCGACCGGATTCAGAACTGGGAGGCCAGTGCCCGGTCCGTGCTGGCCGAGTTCCGCGCGGCCACCGGATCCTATGTCCATGAACCGTGGTTCACCCTGCTGGTCCGCGAACTCAGCAAGGAGAGCCCGGAGTTCCGCGACTGGTGGCAACGGCACGAAATCGAGAGCCACCACGTCACCACACGGGAAGTACGGCATCCGTCTGTCGGCCAGATGGTGCTGGAAGAGAACGCGCTCCTCGTCGACGACTGCTCCGGTCGGCGCATCATTCTGGAGATTCCGCAACCCGGCACCGGAACGGAGAACAAGCTGACGGCGCTTTCTTCCCACCGGTCCCACCGGTCCTACCGGTCCCACCGGGTGCGGACGACGCCGGAGTACATGCTGCGGAGGTCAGTCTCACATCAGCAGTGGGACAACCACTGCTGACGTCGCCGTCGTGTCGGTGCCGGACCGAAGGCTCACCCGGCGGGCGACGTGGGACGGCTGCGACACAGGACCGCCACGGCACAGGACGGCTACGGCACAAGGCGGCTGCGGCACAGGGCGGCTGCGGTGCGCTCGGCGATCAGTGCCGAAGCGCGGTCCCCACATCGGCCTCGATGTCGCCGGACAGGGTGCGATTGCTGCGGGCCGTGGCCTCCTTGGACGTCCTCGGCCGGACGTCGTCGACCGTCACCACCACCGTGTCGAGCAGATTGCCCTTCGAGCCACGGAAGTTGACCTGGACGACGTACGACTTCGCCGAGTCGGCGCTGTTCGTCACCGTGGCCTGCACCGTGGCGTGGCCGTCGGGGGTGGTGCTCGGTGTGCCCAGCCGGACGTCGTCACCGGCGTCCACGCCGTTCTTGAAGCCCTTCAGTTTCTCGCCTGCGGCGGCTGTCGCCGAGGCGAGCACGTCGGAACCCCTGGATGCCGCCGACGCGGCGGCGGAGGCGGCCTCGGACGCCGTGGAGGAGACACTGCCGCCGTCGGAACAGGCGGCGGCCGTCGACATCACAGCCGTCGCCAGCAGTGCGGCCCTCAGTCCGCGCACAGCCTTCCTCGTCATCACGTCTCCCCGCAGTCGGCCTTCGGCCACCGGGCCCTCGGCCACCGGCGCTCGCCCATCCGCCCAGTCAAATCGAGGACGTACGGGGTCGCACTCCGTGCACGCCGGACGGGTGAGGGGCCGGAGGGCGGTCACACGGCCGTACGCGCCTGTGCCCCCGGGAATGGCGAATTCCCGGGGGCACAGGCTTCGAGTGCGTGAGCTGTGCGTGCGCTGTGCGTGAGCTGTCGGTCGTCGGGAAGCGAGCCGCCGCCGTCAGCGGCGACCGTAGCGGATCAGGGCGCGGACCATGCGGCAGGTCGTGTCGGACGGCGGGTGGATGCCGATGAGCTCGGCAGTCGTGCGTATCCGGTCGTCGGTCGCGGTCGACGGGTAGTAGACGCCCGTGTCCAGCAGGGCGATCGCCAGGCGCATGGCCTTCAGGCGGCGGTTGTGGGTGATGTACCACTCGCGGGGGCGGCCCGCGGGGAGCGGCTTCTTCCGGAGGGGTTGGTGGAGCGGCTCGGTCGTGACTGCGGCAACGGCCATGGGCAACCTCCTGGCACGGTCGTGAAACCCTCACGAACTACCTCTATTTTACGGCCCACCACTGACAATTACCGCTGGCCAGACGGGCTTTCGCCACGTCCCTCCCGTACCGTTGGCCCCATGGAGATCTGGATCAATCCCGCGTGTTCCAAGTGCCGCAGTGCGGTGAATCTGCTCGACGCGGAGGGCGCCGAATACACCGTCCGCCGCTATCTGGAGGATGTGCCGTCGGCCGAGGAGATCCGGGCCGTACTCGACCGACTCGGGCTGGAGCCGTGGGACATCACGCGTACGCAGGAAGCGGACGCGAAGGAGCTCGGGCTCAAGGAGTGGCCGCGCGAGGCCGGTACACGGGAGCGGTGGATCTCGGCGCTCGCCGGGCATCCGAAGCTGATTCAGCGGCCGATCATCACGGCGGAGGACGGGACCGCCGTCGTGGCGCGCACGGACGAGGCGGTACGGGACGCCCTGGGGCGCTGAGCGCCCCCGCGCGGAACAGACCCCGGGATCCCGGGCAGGGCGCGAACTGCGGAACAGCACTCAATGGCTCGTCAGGAAGTCCTCGATCCTCCGGTTCAGCTCGGTGGCCGTCGCCTCGTGCAGCGGCAGGGTGTGGTGCGTCGCGCCGGGGATCATCTCCGTCCGCGCGTGCGGGAGCAGCCGCGCGGCGGCGGCGCGGACACGAGCCGGGTCATGGGCGCGGCCGTGTTCGGCGAGCAGGATCAGGGTCGGTATGTCCAGCGCTCCCAGGGCCTCGGGTGCGGGGCGGGGGCCGGTGACCGGTCGGGCGGTCGGGAAGCGGGCTGCCGCGTGGCGCAGGCGCAGCCACGTCGGATCGAGCGCCGCCCCGCCCGTCTCCCATCGCAGGAAGGCGTGCGTCCGTTTCTCGCTGGGGCGAAGGAGCATCGGCAGGGCGCGCAGCAGATAGCCGGGCCGGAAGCCCGCGAAACACTGGGTCGGGTCGAGGAGGACCAGCTTCCCGACGCGGTGCGGCGCGTGCAGGGCGTACTGGAGGGCGATCCATGCCCCGTACGAATGTCCGCACAGTGCGGTGCGGTCGGCGCCCATGCCGTCCAGCACGGCGTCGAGCCACGTCGTCAGGTCCGCCACCGTACGGATCGCACGGTCACCGGCCACGCTGCGCCCCGGGTCGCCGATGAGGTCGACGGCGTGGACGCGGTGGGTGCGGCCCAGGTGCGCGGCCTGCGCGTACCAGACGGTGGAGGTGGAACCGCCGCCTGCCAGCAGCACCAGGGGCGGGGCGTCGTCGGGACCGTAGCTGTTGATGTGGGTGGTGCCGTACGGGGTCGGTACCCGGCTGCCGCGCGTGCCGGCCGGCCACGTGGCTGCCAGCACCTCGTCGTAGGCAGCGAGAAATGACGTGGTGGTCATGGGGTCTCCCTGGTCGTACGCTCTCGGATATTATCTCGCTCAGCGAGATAATAAAGCTGGACAGAGAAGGAGGTGCATCGATGACCGATCAGGAACCCGAGATGGAGATCGTCCATCTGCTGCGCAGGGTGACGGTCGAATTCGGCCTGCGCCAGGCCGAGTTCGCGGTCCGGAACGGCATGCATCCCACCGATGTGCGTGCCCTGATCTGCCTGCTGGACGCCGGGCGGACCGGAACGGACGCGACCGCGGGCTGGCTCGGCGCCCAGCTCGGGATCAACTCCGCGGGCACGACCTCGCTCATCGACCGTCTGGAGCACTTGGGCCACCTCGGTCGCACGCGTGATCCGCGTGACCGTCGACGGGTGCTGCTGAGCGTGACGCCACGGGCGGTGGAGCTGGGCCGGTCCTTCTTCGCGCCGCTGATCGACAGCACGGTGGCGGTCCTGCGCGGATTCGACGAGGGCGAGACGGCCGCGGTCCGGAGCTTCCTGCACACCGTTCACCAGGCCGTCACGGCACCTCCCCCGTCCGCGGGGGGCCCGGACGGGGCGGCCGGGACGCGTGGCACGGTCCCCCGCGCTTAGCCGCGGCCGCGCGCGCCGCCCACGTCCTTCCTCCCCCGCGCCTCCTTCCTCCCCCGCGCCTCCTTTCTCCCCCGCGCCTCCTTCCTCCCTGCGCCTCCTGCCTCCCCTGCACGTACGCGCCTCTCCCCTACACGTACGTCCCCATCTGCTTCTCCGCCTCGGCCAGGAGTTCCGTCAGGCGCAGCCCGAACCGGACGTCGCAGGGGTGCGGCTCCCCCGTGCGCACCGAGTCGATCAGCGCGTCCACCGCTGCCCGGAAGGAACCGATCGCGTCGCCCCACCGGGGCAGTGCGACGATGCCCTGCTCCCCTCTGAGTTCGATCTCCGTGCCCACCGCGCCCACCGGGGCGCCCAGTGCGAGCGTCACCGTGCTGGAGGCGCCGGAGGTGTGGCGCAGGATCAGGTGGGTCATGTCGGACGGGCCGCGGGCCGCGGTCAGGTGGGTCACGTCGCCCAGTACGGGGATCAGGACGGACAGGACGTGCGGGCCGACGTCCCACAGGCCGCCCTTCTCACGGCGCCAGGGCGAGGCGGCGTACTCACTGGTCGCGCCGGGCGCGAACAGCGCTCCGATCCAGTCGGCGCGGGCGGTGAACCAGCCGTCCACGGCGGCCTGTTCGGCGATCCAGGACGATGTCTCGCCGGCGAACCGCAGCGTGCAGAAGACGACGGACGCGACCCCGGTCGCCTCGGCGGCCCTGGCGACCTCGCGTGCTCCGGCGACGGTGGTCGCGACCGGCTTGTCCATCAGCAGATGGCGGCCGGTGGCCGCGGCGCGGGCGGCGAGCGGGGCCTGTACGTCCGGCGGCACGGCGAACGCGATGGCGTCGCTCGCTGCGAAGAGCTCGTCGATGCCCTCCTCACCGGTGTACGCCGTGGCGCCGTGGGCGGCGGCCAACGCGTGCGCGGCCTCGGGGCGCCGGCCCCACACACCGCTCAGTTCGACGCCGGGGTGCGCGGCGAGGGCGGGGGCCTGGGTGTTCCGGGCCCAGGGGCCCGTACCGACGAGGCCGATGCGCATGGGGGTCGCGGGAAGTGTCGTCATGGGGCAAGTCTGCCGGTTCCGCCGAGCCGCTCCCGTATTGAGCTGGCGGTGGGTGAGCTTCCCCGGCTACGTTGGCGGTGCCGGCCGCGGGACTCCGGCGCGACTTCCGGGACTTGCCTCTGAAGCGATGATTTCGCTGTTCGCGCCCCCATTCCCCGGCCGGCGCACCCACCTCCGCCCATGGCGGCGCGCGACACCACGGGGGACACCATGACGACCGGTACCGGGACCGCACGCGCCGCGACGGGCGCCGACCTCGTCGCGGCCGAGGACGTCCTCCTTTTCGTCAACGCGGCCGTCACCGCGACCGGCCAGCGCGAGTTCCGCTCGACGGCGGATCAGCAGCGGCTCTCGCTGGACTTCCTCCATGAGTACGTACGGGTCAACTACCGCCGGGTCTACGCCGCCGCGCTCGCCCTCGACATCAACGACCACAACGCCGCACGCATCGTCCAGGGGCTGCTGGAGACCGCTGCCGACGCCACCGGCGAGGAGAAGCGCGCCGAGGGCCGGCTGATCGCCGCCCGGCTGGCGAAGCTGCCGCCGCAGCGCGTGTACCGGCTGTTTCGCGGGGTGCGTGCGGCCGGCGTGAACAACCGGCGCACCCGGGCGATCATGCGTGACTGGCTGGCCGCCCGGCCGGATCCGGCGCACGACGCCGTGAAGTACCGCACCGGCCTGAAGACGGCCGCGCGTCATGTCCACCTCCGCTTCGGCGCGCCTGGTGAGGCGGACGAGACGGGGGACTTCCTGTTCCGGCCGGGGCGGCGGGCCCGTTACCGGCACCAGCTGCTCGACGCGTGGCGGCGCGCCCACTACGAGCAGGGCGCCGTCCACGAGCTGCCGTTCACCGTCGCCGAGGGCTTCGCCGCCCGGCACGGGATGAAGCGCGAGGTGTTCCTGGAGCGGATGGTGCCGCGGATGACCCGGCTGGAGCGGCTGCGGACCCAGGCGCAGCGCGGCGCCGGAAGCACGGTGCCGCCGCCCTCGGACATCGATCTGACCGTCATGCCGCTGACCCGGCTGGCGCTGTACGTCCTGTCGCTCGGCTTCGACGCGCGCACGCTCCACCGCGCGGAGCTGACCCGTGCCCTGCGGACCGCGGCCCGCCGTGCGGCGGGACCGCACGCCGGGAGCTGGGGCCGGGTCGCCGGCGTGCTCGACGACAGCTACTCGTCGTCCGGGTCGGGCGAGAAGCGACGCCGGCCGCTGGCCGTGGCCCTGGCCTGCCACTTCCTGCTGGAGGCGCTGGCCGCACCAGGGGCGTACGCCTCGTTGTGGACCTCGGGCGGCTCCGATCCACTGCTGGTCAGGCCGTGGGGGCCGACCCCGCTCGGCATCCGCGTCCTGGACGCCCTGGAGCACGGTCCGGACCGGCTGGTGATCGTCTCGGACGGCTGGGACAACGCGCCGCCCGGACTCGCCGGCGAGGTGCTGCGGGTGTGGCGGACCCGGCTCGATCCGGGGCAGCGGACCGCCGTGGTGCACGTGAACCCCGTATACGACGCGGACGGTTTCGACGTGCGGCGCCTCGCACCGGGTGTACCCACGGCCGGGATCCGGGACGCGGAGGATCTTCCGTCGCTGGTGGAGATCGCGCAGTTCGCCGAGGGACGTACGGGGCAGGCGGCCCTGTACGCCTATCTGGACCGGCAGGTGGCACGTTTCGTGAGTGAGGGGAAGGAGGCGACAGCGCCGTGAACAGGCTCGAACTCTCCGGGCTCGCCACCCGCCCCGCCCAGGTGTGGGGCGGCATCCGGCTGGTGCCGCTGGTGCGCGAAGAGCCGGTCGGCGGGCTCCGGCTGCACGAGGAGATCTACACGGGGTACGGGAGCGGCGTCGTGGACCTCGGTCCGCGCACGCACTACACCTCGTACATCCCGCACGGCTTCGTCGCCGACTGGTCCGGCGAGGGCGCGCAGTCCGCCGCGTACGGTACGCAGTTCGGCGCCGGCCCGGGCGCGGCGCCCCGGAAACGACCGCTGCGGACCGCACGGTTCCCGCGCAACCGCCACCACCGCATGGCCAAGCGGCAGCCGGGCGACCGGCTGCGCTTCCTGCCGCTGCACCTCGCGCTGGAGGGGTATCTCGCCCTGCACTTCGGCGGCCCCTCCGTGGCCTGGGAGGAGTGGTCCCGGCAGGCGCTGCGCGACGGGCTGTCGCCGCGGGCCGAGGACGCGTACATGGGGTGGTCGGTGCGCGGGCTCGGCGACGCGCTGCGGGCCTTCGAGATCCATCCCGGCCAGTGCGGCGTGATGGTGTACGTGTCCGACGCGCTCGCCGCCGCCTTCGTTCTGCCGCACCCGGACGACTACCGCCTGCTGCACCCCTCGCTCGTACAGGACCTGTACGGGGAGCTGGTCCACCAGTACGCGCTGTACGGCGCGCCCGTGGCGGAGTTCACGGCACGGCTGTCCGACGGCCCTCATCTGCGCACGCTCGCCGATCTCCGGTCGGCGGCACGGGCGCAGGAACGGGAGTGGGCCGAGGCGCACGACAGCCTGTTCGCCCGTGAACTGCTGGACTCCTCGTACACCTTCGACCGGGTGTACCGGATGGGCACGTTCACCCTGTGGCGGTTCCTGCCGCCGTTCGTACCGGGCGGGGAGGGCCGGCACATCGGTGAGACGATCACCGATCGCAAGGGGCAGGTCGCGTACCTGAAGACGTTCCGGCTGTCCGAGGCCCAGGTCAGGCGCGGCCATCTGCTGCACCGGCTCTCCGACGCCGGCTGGCGGCTCGCGCAGGCGGCCGTGGCGCTCGGCACGACCGAGGAGGAACTGGTGCGCCGGATCCGTGCCGCCGGTTTCGAATCGCTGCTCAGGGCCCGCGCGTGACCGGCCCGTATGGGTGTGTCCGCCGCACGGCCGGCTGCGCGTGAGCGTCCGCCGCACGGCCCTCGCGGCGGGTGAACCCCCGCCGCGAGGGCCGATCATCACACAGCAAACCTCGGTAACACGGGGTTCACATCTGAGCAACGGACGGGAAATCGCGTCTTGCGAAGCTGCGCTGCAGAGACCGGACCCGCAGCACCGCAGCACCCGCAAAGGATGGCTTCCGTGACGTTCAAGGCTGAGTACATCTGGATCGACGGCACCGAGCCGACGGCCAAGCTCCGTTCGAAGACGAAGATCATGGCCGGGAGCCCGTCGCACGAGGTGGCGGACCTGCCGATCTGGGGCTTTGACGGTTCGAGCACCAACCAGGCCGAGGGCCACGCCTCCGACCGGGTACTGAAGCCGGTCTTCACCTGCCCGGACCCGATCCGCGGCGGCGACGACGTCCTCGTCCTCTGCGAGGTCTTCAACATCGACATGACGCCGCACGAGTCCAACACCCGTGCCGCGCTGCGCCCGGTGGCCGAGCAGTTCGCCGGCCAGGAGCCGATCTTCGGCATCGAGCAGGAATACACCTTCTTCGACGGCCACCGCCCGCTCGGCTTCCCCGAGGGCGGCTTCCCGGCCGCGCAGGGCGGCTACTACTGCGGCGTCGGCGCCGACGAGATCTTCGGCCGCGACATCGTCGAGAAGCACCTGGAGAACTGCCTGGCGGCGGGCCTCGGCATCTCCGGCATCAACGCCGAGGTCATGCCCGGCCAGTGGGAGTTCCAGGTCGGCCCGCTGTCCCCGCTGGAGGTCTCCGACCAGCTGTGGGTCGCCCGCTGGCTGCTGTACCGCACCGCCGAGGACTTCAACGTCTCCGCGACCCTCGACCCGAAGCCGGTCAAGGGCGACTGGAACGGCGCGGGTGCGCACACCAACTTCTCCACCAAGGCGATGCGCGAGGGCTACGACGCGATCATCACCGCGTGCGAGTCGCTGGGCGAGGGCTCGAAGCCGCTGGACCACGTGAAGAACTACGGCGCGGGCATCGACGACCGTCTGACGGGTCTGCACGAGACCGCCCCGTGGAACGAGTACAGCTACGGTGTCTCCAACCGCGGCGCCTCGGTCCGTATCCCGTGGCAGGTCGAGCAGGACCAGAAGGGCTACATCGAGGACCGCCGCCCGAACGCCAACGTCGACCCGTACGTCGTCACGCGGCTGATCGTCGACACCTGCTGCACCGCGCTGGAGAAGGCCGACCAGGTCTGATCCCGCACCGTCGTCCCACGCGAGGGGGCGCCCACCCGGCCGGGGTGGGCGCCCCCTCGTCGTGCGAGGCAGCTGCCCCGTCGACGGCCGCGCGCGAGGCGGGCGGCGGCCCGTCGGCTGCGGGCGGCCCCACGGACGGCCGGGCGTCGAGCGCGTGGCGACGCGTCGGCTGCGACCGCGGGGTGAGGAACGTAACGCAAAAGGTCCGTATCGACGGGTGAGAGGGGCCTGCTGCGCCGACGCGTTCTCTGGTTCAATAGGGGCATGGCCAGCCTTCAGTACACCTCACCGGGTCGCAGCGACCTAGAGCCGTTCTGGCCTTCCCGTCAGCACCACGACTTCGACCGGGTGTGTTGCCGCGCGTTGAACGCGCAGGCCCTCTAAAGCCGCTCACCCCGGTCTTCGGTCCGCGCGCACGCAAGCAAGTCCGTCCCTCGACGACTCCTTCGCGCGAAAGAGCTGACCCTCATGGCGAACACTCGTACCTTCTCCGCCGCAGCCACCGCGGCGCCTTCGGCGGCCGCTGCGGCCACCACCCCCGCCCGCTCCCTCTCCCCCGGTCGCCACCGACTGCGCGCCGTCGACCCCGACGAGGTCGTACAGCTGGCCGATGTGGTCGATTTCCTTCCGCCGGGCGCCACGTGGCTGCCCGCACCCCAGCACACCGTTCCGGCGCTGCCGGGCCGGCCGCCGATGATCGGCTACCTGGTGCTCGTGCCGGCCGATCAGCAGCCGGCCGTCACCGCCGCCGCCACGGCGGCCGCCCAGTACGTGGTCCCGACACCGGTGGAGGAACCGGCCGCCGCGGGTCCGGTCCACATCGACGCCGTGCAGCGCACCGCCTCCGTGGACGGGAAGACGCTCGACCTCACCTACCTGGAGTTCGAGCTGCTCGCCCATCTGGTCGCGCACCCGCACCGGGTGCACACCCGCGACCAGTTGGTGACCACGGTCTGGGGCTACGGGCACGTCGGCGACGGACGCACCGTCGACGTCCATGTCGCCCGGCTGCGCCGCAAGCTGGGCGCCGAGCACCGCCGGTCGATCCAGACGGTGCGGCGCGTCGGCTACAAGTACACCCCCTGACGGCACCCACGGCACGGCAGAGCGGCCCCGGCCCGGTACCCACCGGGCCGGGGCCGCTCCGTGTGCCGGTCAGGCGCGCGGGCCCGACCGCGCCGGGACCTCGGCCTGCACCGGGCTCACTGCCGGGCCCGGCTCGCCGTGTCCCAGGGCCGGCAGCCGGGTCAGGGCGCGCGGGGTCCGCCAGTTCCGCTCCCCCAGCAACGCCATCACGGAGGGCAGCAGCACCATCCGTACGATCGTGGCGTCCAGCAGCACCGCCACGGCGAGGCCGACGCCCATCTGCTGCATGTCCTGCATCGACAGCGTCCCGAAGACCGAGAACACCGCGACCATGATCACGGCCGCGCCGGTGACCGCGCCCGCCGTCCGCCGGATGCCCTCGTCGATCGCGGCCCGGGTGGGCAGACCACGGTCGCGGGCCTCACGGATCCGGGAGACCACGAAGACGTGGTAGTCCATGGAGAGTCCGAACAGGACGACCAGGACGAACAGCGGAATCCAGCCCTCGATGGCTCCGACACCCTCCGAGCCGATCAGCGAGGCCCCCCAGCCGTGCTGGAAGACGGCGACCATCACTCCGTACGCGGCGGCCACGGACAGCAGGTTGAGCAGGATCGACGTCACGGCGATGACGTACGAGCGGAAGGAGAACAGCATCAGCAGGAAGGTCACCGCCGTGATGAAGACGAAGACGGGCACGATGCCGCGCCGCAACTGGTCGTTGAAGTCGACGGATCCGGCGGTCTCCCCGGTCACGTACACCTGGGCACCGGTGCCGGCGAACGCCGCGGGCAGCCGTTCCTCGCGCAGCGTGGTGAGATCGGCCTCGCCGTCGGGGAGCGGCACCTCGATCTCCGCGACGTTCTGCGCCGTGTGGAGGGTCACCCCGTCGAAGCCGGCGAACGCCTTGCGCAGTGCGGGCGCCTCGATGTCGTCGGCCTTGACCACCACCCGCGCCGGGGCGGGGCCGCCGGGGAAGCTCTCGTCGATCTCCCGGTAGGCGACGGACAGTTGCGAGTCGGAGCCGAACTGCTTCTCCAGGCCCAGCTCTTCCGTCTTCATGCCGAGGGCGGGCGCGGCAAGGGCGAGCAGGACGACGACCGAAGCCGCCGCGAAGATCCCCGGCCGGGACAGGACCGGCTTCAACAGCGTGCCCGCGATCCCGCCGCTGGTGCGGGCACGCCGGCTCCCTCGCCGGTTGAGAAGGGGCACCCGTCCCGCGTCGATCCGGTCGCCCAGCCAGGACAGCAGCGCGGGCAGGACCGTCACCGAGCCCAGCATCGCGATGAAGACCACGATGATCGTGGCGAGGGCGAAGCCTTCGAACAGCATCAGGCCGGACAGGAACATGCCGGCCATCGCGACCATGACCGTGAGCCCGGAGACGAGCACGGCCCGGCCGCTGGTCGCCGCCGCGATCCGCAGCGCCGTTTCGGCGTCGCGTCCCGCGGCCCGCTCGTCGCGCTCGCGCCGCAGGTAGAAGAGGCAGTAGTCGACGCCGACGGCGAAGCCCATCAGGAACATCACGGAGTACGTGGTCTGGAACAGGTGCAGTTGGTGGCTGGCGAGCGACAGCAGTCCGAAGGCGGCCATGCACGCCGTCAGGGCCAGCCCGACGGGGAGAAGTGCCGCGACGACGGCGCCGAAGGCGACCAGCAGAATGCCCAGGGCCAGGGGGACGGCGGTGTACTCGGCCTTCTTGAAGTCCTCGGAGAGCAGGTCGCCGAGCCACTTCCCGGCACTGGCCTCGCCGAACTGGTGGAGGGTGACGTCGGGATGGTCCGCGCGGACGGCGGACACGGCGTCGAGCACGGGCTGCACCTTGTCCGGCGCGGTCGCCGCGTCCCCCTTCATGTCAAAGGTGATCAGTGCGTCCTTGCCGTCCTCGGAGGGGATCGGCTCCGCGAGGTTCGTCACCTCGCCGGTCCTCCCGATGGCCGCGGAGACCGCACGGGCGGCATCCTGCCAGTCACCGGCCTTCGCGGTGGACACCATGACCAGCTCGCCGGCGGGCTGCCCCAGCCCGGCGTCGTCGAGGATGCGCTGGGCCTTCGCCGAATCACCCGCGCCGTTCTCCGACGCGGTCATCTCGACCAGGCCGGAGGCCCCGCCGATGCCCGCGGCGAGCACGACGAAGAGCAGCCAGCCGAGTACGGCGGTCTTGCGGTGGTGTGCGCTCCACACACCGATGCGTGCCGCGAGGTTGGGCCTCATGGCGTGTTCGCCCCCAGAAAGTCAGACGGAAGTGGATGGCAGTCGACGTCGAAACACGTCGCTGACGGACGCTGACGAATCTAGGAACGGGGCGCCGCCCGTCCCAGCCGCCGAACCCCCCTCCGGCAGAGACGTGGGGCGAGGTCGGCAGGGTGGTGCTGGGTACACCCCGCCCGGGTGGCGGAACGGCTGACACGCGAGGAGCCCAGGGGGCGAGACTGTTCCGGGACGGGCCACCGCCACGGGGCCCGGAGAGGGGAGACGGACCGAGATGAACGCGATGAGAACCCGGGTACGAGGTGCGCTGCTGGCCGCGGTGCGGGGAATCGGGCTGTCGATCTCCGCCCTGGCCGTGTCGATCACCCTCTTCGTCTTGACGGCGCTCTCCCTCGCCTTCATCCCGCTGGGCATCGGCCTCGTCACCACGCCCTACGTGCTGGGCCTGGTCCGCAAGCACGCCAACTACCGCCGGCTGCTCGCCGTCACCTGGTCCGACGTCCGTATCCCGGTCCCGTACCGCCCGTTCCCGAAGGACCTGCGGTCCGGATTCACCGGGCAGGTGGAGCGGACCACGCTGATGCTGAAGGACCCGGCGACCTGGCGGGACGTCCAGTGGCTGCTGGTCGACATGACGGCCGGCTATGTGGTCCCGATCACGGCCGGTGTGCTGATGCTCTACCCGGTCGAGGGCTTCGTCCTGGCGGCGGGTCTGTGGCGGGTCTTCACCGACGACCGCTACTGGTACGCGTTCGTGCCGGTCGACAGCCAGGCGACGGGACTTGCCGCCGCCGCGCTCGGTGTCGCGTTCTTCGCGACGGGGGTGCTGGTCAGTGAACGGCTGCTGCGGCTGGACTTCGTGATCGCCCGCACGCTGCTGGCCCCCACCCAGGAGCAGGCGCTGGCCCGGCGCATCGACCGGCTGACCGAGACCCGCCACGAGGCTGTGGACACCGCCGCCTCCGAGCTGCGGCGCATCGAACGCGATCTGCATGACGGCGCGCAGGCCCGGCTGGTCGCCATGGGCATGAACCTGGGCACCGTGGAGGCGCTCATCGAGAAGGATCCGGCGCAGGCGAAGAAGCTGCTGGCCATGGCGCGCGAGTCCTCGGCGGAGGCCCTCACGGAGCTGCGCGATCTGGTCCGGGGCATCCACCCGCCGGTCCTCGCCGAACGCGGACTCGGGGACGCGGTCAAGGCGTTGGCGCTGCGACTGCCCGTCGAGTCCGAGGTCGACGTGGAGCTGGACGGACGGGCGGACGCCGCGGTCGAGTCGGCCGCGTACTTCGCGGTGAGCGAGGCGCTGACGAACGCCGCCAAGCACTCGGGGGCCGACCGCGTCTGGGTGGACATCCACCACGCGGACGCCATGCTGCGGGTCTCCGTCACGGACAACGGCAGGGGCGGCGCGGCGGTCGGAGCCGGCTCGGGCCTGAGCGGTATCGAACGTCGACTCGGTACATTCGACGGCATCATGGCCGTCAGCAGCCCCGCGGGCGGCCCCACCATGGTGACCATGGAGATCCCTTGCGAGTTGTCCTAGCCGAAGATCTCTTCCTGCTGCGCGACGGACTGGTCCGCCTGTTGGAGGCCTACGACTTCGAGATCGCGGCAGCGGTCGAGACCGGGCCCGAACTGACCCGGGCCCTGGCCGAGTTGGAGCCGGACGTCGCGGTCGTCGACGTCCGGCTTCCGCCGTCCCACACGGACGAGGGCCTGCAGTGCGCGCTCGCCGCCCGGCAGGCCCGGCCGGGGCTGCCGGTGCTGGTGCTCTCGCAGCACGTGGAGCAGTTGTACGCGCGCGAGCTGCTGGCGGACGGCGACGGCGGCATCGGCTATCTGCTCAAGGACCGGGTGTTCGACGCGGACCAGTTCATCGACGCGGTACGCCGGGTCGCCGCGGGCGGCACCGCGATGGATCCCCAGGTGATCTCGCAACTGCTGTCGCGGCGCTCGCAGGACAAACCGATGGGCGGGCTGACCCCGCGTGAGCTGGAGGTCATGGGGCTGATGGCGCAGGGCCGGTCGAACACGGCGATCGCCGCGCAGATGGTGATCACGGAACGCGCGGTGGCCAAGCACACATCGAACATCTTCGGGAAGCTGGGCCTGCCGCCGTCCGACGACGACAACCGCCGTGTTCTCGCGGTGCTCGCCTATCTGGACCGGGGCTGAGCCGGGCCACCCCGGCCGTGATCGCGACGGCCGCCCGCGGGGGCGTCGCCGCTGAGGGGCCAGGGTGACCATCGCACGATTCGCTCGTTCTGTTGAACGTGCGCCCACTGCCAGAGGTACCTTCCGCAGCCGCCCCGGCCGAAAGGGAGCAGGCCGGGGCCGCGCTCGTCGAGCACTACCCGCGACTGGTCCGGCTGGGCTATCTGGTGCTGCCGCCCTCCCTGGTCGGCCATCGACGGGTTCTCACGGCGCACGCCCTGGCGCAACGGGCCCTGGTGTCGAAGCGCCGGGCGGGGGCGCTCGCCGAGGGTGGCATCCCCAGGCCGCGCGGGTCCGCCGACCCTGCGGTGGACCCGCCCTACGCACACGTTCGCGGGGTCGTGCTGCGTGCGGCGCTGGAGGCGGGGAGTCCGCTGCGCCGCGCCCGGATGGCCCCGCTCCTGCCGATGGTGTGGGGGCTGCGGCTGTTCCCGCACTCGGGCGGGGCGGAGGAACTGGCCCTGGAACAGGCCCTGTCGGCGCTCTCCGCCCCCGCGCGTGCGGCCCATGTGCTGCGCGGCCTGGAGCGGCTGCCCGACGCGGAGGTGCGGCGGGTGCTCGCCGCGGCCGGGGTGGCGGACCCGCGTGCGGCGCTCGCGGAGGCGGACCGCGTCCCGGCGCCGTACGCGCTGCTCGGCTCATCGGAGTTCGACGCCTGTTCGCTCCAGGCCCGTCCACCGGATCTGCCGCGCCGTCGGCGGCACGCGAAGGCGGCTCTGGCGGCCGTGGCGGCGCTGCTGGTGTGCGGGGCGCTGCTGGCGCTGCCGGGCAACGGCTGGGGCCGCGGCACTCCGGCCGCGGCGCCGCACACCCGTGACGCCGCCACCGAACAGGCTCTGGATCCCGCGGCGTTGCACCGGGTCTCGGCGGCCTTCTGGCGGCGCTCGCCCCGTACCGACTTCACCGCCTGGCCCACCCGTGGCAACCGCGTCCACGACACCGGGCTGCTGCGCCGGGCACTGACCGCATGGGCGCGGCCGGGCGGCGCGGTGCGCGCTTCGGCGACCCCGAGGACGCCTGTCGGGCCGCCGATGGGTGCGCCGCAACTGCTGTTCGCGGGCGGTGCGGGCCGGGCGACGGTGGTGCTGTTCTACGACGGGCTGCGCATCGTGCGGTACGCGGAGCGGCGCGCCCCCGCCCCGGGCGACGGCGTGGTGCTCGACTTCGCGCGGGTCGACAGTGCGGACAGGGCCTCGGCGGGTGCCCTGATCGTCGGCCGTGCGCGCGGCCGGGTCCGCTACCTCACCGCCCCCTGGGTCCGTACGGTCTCCGTACGGAACCTGCTTGCGCCGGGCAGCGCACCGCGCCCCCTGCACCGCACTCCCGACGGCGTGACCGACGCGCTGACCAGCCCGGCGACGGCCCGGGGCTGCCGTGCCTGGGACGCCATCGAGCTGCGTGACGGCTCGGCGACCCGGCTGATGACGGATCTCGGCGAACTGACCCCCGCCCGGCTGACGTCGGGCCCTCCGTCGGCACCGCACGACGTCTCCGGGCGGGCGGAGCGGGACAGTTGGGCGCGGACCGCCTGCCTGCTGCCCGCGGTCCGTTCGCACGGCGTACGGTCGGTGAACTCCTGGCAGTACGCCGAGCAGGCACTGCCCGAGGACAACGGCTCGGCGCGCTGGCTCTGCACCAGGGCGGAGACCTGGCGCGGCACCGGCAGCCGGGTCCTTGCCCAGTTCCAGGCGCCCTCCGCGCCGGACGTCACGACCGGCGGCCCGCCGGGAGCGGTCGCGGCCCGGGCCGAGGACACACCGGCCTGCGGGATGCGTGATCCGCGGGTGCTGGCCGGCGTGCTGTGGCAGTCGCGCGGCGGACGCTGGTACGTACTGGCCGCGGGCAGCAGGCAGTTCGCCTCGCTGACCACGTCGGGCGGGGTGGAGGGGCGGTCCGACAGCCGGCTCCTTGCCGTACCGGCCAGGGCGGGCGACCGGGCACGGCTGAACGGCACACTGGCGGACGGCAGCCGGGTGGGCGCGCTGCGCTGACACCCGCGTGCCCCGACCCGTCACCCCTCCCCCGTTGCCGCACTCGGTAGCCTGTTCGTCATGACGACCGGGGTGCGGCGCAGGATGGGCGTCGAGGAGCGCAGGCAGCAGCTGATCGGTGTCGCACTGGAGCTGTTCGGCCGGCGCCCCCCGGACGAGGTGTCGATCGACGAGATCGCGGCCGCTGCGGGGATCTCGCGGCCCTTGGTCTATCACTACTTCCCGGGCAAGCAGAGCCTGTACGAGGCGGCGCTGCGGCGGGCGGGCGACGAGTTGGCGGCGCGGTTCGTGGAGCCGCGTGAAGGACCGCTCGGGACACGGCTGTTGAGGGTGATGGAGCGGTTCTTCGACTTCGTCGACGAGCACGGGCCGGGGTTCTCGGCACTGATGCGGGGCGGGCCCGCGGTCGGGTCGTCGACCGCGAACGCGGTGATCGACGGGGTCCGGCAGGCGGCGTACGAGCAGATCCTGGCCCATCTGAGGATCGAGGATCCCCCGGCACGGCTGGAGTTGGTCGTGCGGTCCTGGGTGTCGCTGGCCGAGTCGACGGCGCTGCTCTGGCTGGACGGGCGGCGGATCGCCCGCGAGGAGCTGGAGATGCAGCTGGTGCACGACTTCGCGGCGCTGGCCGCGGTGAGTGCCGCGGCCGATGCCGAGATGGCGGGCGTCGTCCTGCGGATCCTCGCGCAGGAGCCGGCGGACGGGCCGTTCGGGGAGCTGTTGAGCCGGCTCTCCGCCCTGGCGCCCGCCGTGCCGGCCGTGCCCGTGCAGCGGCTGCCCTGAGGGCCGTACGGCTCAGTGCTTGCGGTAGGACGGGTCCAGCTCGCGGGTCTCCGCCGACGCGTGCACGGTGAGTGCGTCGACGGGCTTGAGGTGGGCGGCCAGCAGTTCCAGTACGGACTCGGTCAGTTGTGCCTTGATCTCCTCGGTACGGCCGGGCAGCAGGGCGATGGAGACGTGCAGGACCGCGTCGCCGGTGGCCGCGTCACCCGCCACGAACTCCTCGACGCGGCGGAAGCGGGTCTTGCAGGCGGCGATCTTCGTGGTGACCGTCTCGGCGACCAGCGGATGCAGGGCGAGCGCGAAGCCGGTGCGGTCGAAACTGTCGTCGAGCTCGGCCGAGTAGTCGACGGTGATCTGCGGCATCATGCGCTCCTGGGTGCGGGTACGGCGAGTACAGCGGGTACGGACAGTTGCCGATCCCACCTTTACGCTGGTCGGCGCGCCCGCACAAGCGGGTTCGCCCGGCGATGCGGTCCGCCCGGGGCAGCCCTCAGGTGAGCAGTTCGCCCTGGAGCGCCGCCGCCAGGCCCACTTCCGCGTTGTCCGACCGGCCCCGGTCGAAGGCGCGCTGGTAGGCGGCGTCACCGACGGCCGCGCGGGCCTGGCGTTCGCAGGCCTCGCGCAGGGGGCCCAGTTCCGGGGTGCCGCGTTGCGGATGGCCGACCATGCGCCAGTAGACCTGTCCCGTTCCGTACACCCGGGCGGCACGGGCACCCGCGCCCTGCGCGGCGATCGCCGCGGCGAGGATGTCCAGGCCGAGCGCGATGCCGAAGCTGTCCCGGAGGCGGTGCTTGCCGGCGAGCATCGACCGCGCGTGTGCGGCGGAGGTCTCGGCCTCGCCCCGCAGCAGCGCGATCAGGGCGAGTTGGTAGTCGACATAGCTGCGGGTCCAGCACTCGTCCTGGGCTTCGCACTGGGCGCGCAGGACCAGCGCCGCCGCCTCCGCCTCCGCCAGCCGTCCCAGGCTGGTCAGGGCGAAGACGGTGATGAGCCGGCAGCGCAGCCGGTAGGCGGCTTCGAGGCGGGTGGCGACGCCGGTGGAGCGCAGCACCCGGTCGACCTGGCGGAGGCCCGCCTCGGGGCGGCCGGTCATCAGGTGGGTGAGGCCGCACAGGTAGGCGGCGGCGAGGATGCCCTCGTCGGTGCCGTCGCGGGCCGCCGCCCTGGAACACTCCCGGCCCAGGCGCCGGGCGGCCGGATAGTCGCCCTGGAGCATGACGGTGATGCCCAGCACCCACAGGGCGCGGGTGCGGTGCGGGCCCTCGGCCGGTCCGACGTCCAGGGCGCGCTGGGCATAGGCGCGGGTCTGCGGCAGGTGGCCGCAGCAGCACCAGAAGAAGCCGATCCGGCCGGCCATCTCCTGGGCGGCCGTGGTGTCGTGGACCAGCAGGTGGTCGAGGGCGGCGCACAGGTCGGCATGCGCGTCGGCGATGCGGTGGTACCAGATGATCTGGTCGTCGCCGGTCCAGCCCGCGTGGGCGTGGCGGGCCAGGCCGAGGAAACAGGCGGCGTGCCGGTCGGCGGCGGCCCGTTCCTCGCCGAGTTCGGCGAGCCACATCCGTCCGTACTCGCGGATGGTGTCGAGCATGCGGTGGCGTGTGCCGTCCCGCCGGACGACGGACTTGGCGACCAGCCCGGCCAGTGCCCGGGTCACGCCGTCCGCGGTGAGCGGGCCCTCCGCGCAGACCTCGTGGGCCGCGGCCTCGTCGAAGTCGCCGCGCAGCACGGTCAGCCGCGCCCAGAGCAGCCGCTCCAGCGGGGTGCACAGCTCGTGGCTCCAGCCGATGGCGGTGCGCAGGGTGCGGTGGCGCGGCGGCCAGAGCGACGGGTCGGCGGGGACGTCGAACCGGGAGCCGATCCGGGCGGCGACCTGTTGGACGGTGTCCCGGCCGAGGGCGCCCGCCGCGAGTTCGATCGCGAGCGGAATGCCTTCCAGGCGGCGGCAGATCTCGGCGGCGGCCTCGGCGTTGACCGGGGCGTCGAGGGCGAGGCCCGGGGCGGCGGCTGCCGCCCGGTCCCGGAACAGGGTCAGGGCGTCCGCCGGGCCCTCGACGGGCAGCGGCTGCACCTCGATGAGCTGCTCGCCCCTGATGCCCAGGGGCTGCCGGCTGGTGGTGAGCACGGTGAGGCCGGGTGACGTGGTGAGGACCTCGCCGAGGAGGTGCGCGCAGGCGCCGCGCAGATGCTCGCACGAGTCGAGGACCAGCAGCAGTTCCTTGTCGGCGAGCCACTCGCAGAGGGCGTCGATGGGCATGCGAAGGGTGTGGTCGGAGAGCCCGACCGCGTCGGAGACGGTCGCGATGAGGAGTCCGTCGTCGTGGAGCGGTGACAGGTCAGCCCACCACGCGCCGTCGCGGTGGGCCGCCGCCTGCCGGACGGCGCGGATCGCGAGCCTGGTCTTGCCGACACCGCCGCTGCCGGTGAGGGTGGTCAGCCGGTGCGTGGCGAGGGTGTGGTCGAGCCGGGCAAGTTCCGCCTTCCGTCCGACAAAGCTCGTTGTCTCCTCGGGGATGTTGCTCGCCATGGTCACCGTCGCTGAAACAGATGGACCGGCCGGTCCCGGCCCCTTGGCCCCGCACCGCGCAGGGAGGGCAGCACACCTGGCGTACGGGAAAGGGGGCCGGGACCGGCCGGTAGGTGAAAGGGCGTGCCGGGGGGCGGGGTGCTGCGGCACGCCGCCCCCCGGCGACTGCCGTCTCCCAACCTAGCCCTGTCGCGGCTCAGTTCAGGGAGAACACCGCCACCGAACGCCCCGGGACGGTGAAACTTCCCGAACTCCTCTCATACGCTGCCTTCTTGACGGTAAGATCCGCGCCCGCAGCCTGGACGGGGTGCAGGGCGTACTTCTTCCCCGCCAGGTCGGCGATCGTCTGGGTCGTGGTGCCGGGGGCCGCGTTGAACACGACGACCAGCTTGCCGAGCCGCATGGTGATGACGCCGGGTGTCTCGTCCTTCCCGGAGAGCGGGAAGGACAGGGCGGACTGCACCCGCTCGGTGGTGGAGAGGTCGAAGTCCTTCTCCGTGGAGCGGATGGTGAGCAGGTCCTGGTACGCGGCGGAGGCGCCGTTGATCTGTGCGCAGCCGGGGCTGAGCGCGGCTGTGGTCAGCAGCGGCCCGGCGTAGGACCACTTGGACCGGTTGTCGGCGGCCGGGGGCAGTCCGCGGCCGAAGCCGTTGCCGTCGCGGCAGTCCCAGTGCAGGGCGTTGAACCAGTCGCCGCTGTCGTACGAGTTGCGGTCCAGGGACTTGGAGCGCAGCAGGTCGGTGCCCGCCTGGGAGAGCGAGGGCCCCTGCGCGAGGGTGGCCGTCGCCATCGCCAGGACCTGCATGCGGGCCCGGTCCGCCGCCGACGTGCCCACCGGGAGCTTGAAGGCGAGTGCGTCGTACAGCGACTCGTTGTCATGGGCGTCCGCGTAGGCGAGGGCGTCGCCCGGGGCCGCGGCGTATCCGGCCGGGGCGCCGTTGTAGTCGACGCCGGATCCCTTGACGGTGCCGCCGGACGAGTCGGTGAAGGTGTAGTCGGCGAGGTTGCCGGTGAGCCCGACCTTGATCAGGTCCTGGTAGTGGAGCAGCCGGGCCTTCTGCTCGGCCTTCGTTCCGTTGGCCGTCGAGGTGTTGGGGTCGGTGTAGAGGCCGCTGGCGAAGCCCTGCACGCCCGGGTCCTCGTCGAAGGGGCTGCCGCCGCGGACGGCGTCGCGGGCCCGGTCGGAGAAGGTGGCGATGCCGGTGCCGGCCATGTTCTTCTGGGTGGCCTGGACGAAGCGGGCGTCGTCGGCGATCTCGCCGAAGTTCCAGCCCTCCCCGTACAGGATGATCTTCTTGCCGTCGACGCCGTCCTTGGCCACGGTCAGCGCGTCGAGCGCCTCGCGGACGGCGAGGATGTTGGCCTTGGGGTGGTGGCCCATCAGGTCGAAGCGGAAGCCGTCGACCTTGTACTCCTTGGCCCAGGTGACGACCGAGTCCACGACGAGCTTGCCCATCATGGTGTTCTCGGGGGCGGTGTTGGCGCAGCAGGTGGAGGTGGCGACGGTGCCGTCGTCCAGCAGCCGCTGGTAGTAGCCGGGCACGATCCGGTCGAGGACGGACTTGTCGTCCTGGCCGGAGGCGACGGTGTGGTTGTAGACGACGTCCATGACGGTCCGCAGCCCCGCGCCGTTCAGTCCCTGCACCATCTGCCGGAACTCGACGGTGCGCCGGGTGCCGTTCGGGTCGGAGGCGTAGCTGCCCTCCGGGACGGTGTAGTGCAGCGGGTCGTAGCCCCAGTTGAACCCGTCCTGCGCGGCGGCCTTCGCCACGCAGGCCTGCTGCTCGTCGGAGTCGGGGGCGTACACGGACAGGTCGCAGGCCGGTTTCTGCTGGGCGGACTTCTTCTCGGGGATGGTGCCGATGTCGAAGGCGGGCAGCAGATGGACGTAGCTCGTGCCGGAGTCGGCGAGCTGCTTGAGGTGCTTCATCCCGTCGGAGCGGGTGTCGGTGAAGGCGAGGTACTCGCCGGGGTGGGTCGAGGTGCGGTCCGCGATGGAGAAGTCGCGGATGTGCAGCTCCTGGATCTGGGCGTCCCGCAGCGGGACGGCGGCGGGCTTCCTCAGTCCGGACCAGCCCTTCGGGGCGAGGCCGGGGTCGTCGAGGTCGACCACGAGGCTGCGTGCCGAGTCGGTGGTCAGGGCGGTGGAGTAGGGGTCCGTGACCTTGTTGGTGACCATCTTCTGGACGGTGGGTGCCCAGACGTCCACCACATAGCGGTAGGGCTTGCCCGTCCACTTCTGCGTGCCCGTGGCGGACCACACGCCGGTGCGGTCGTCGCGGCGCATCGGGACGGTGCGGCCGTCGAGTTCGAGGGCGACGGTGCGGGCGGTGGGCGCCCAGACGGACAGCGTGGGGCGGCCGTGGTCGAAGACCGGGCCGAGTGAGGCGCCGGCCGCGTTCTTCCCGTAGAGGTCGTCGAGCACGCCCGCGCTCTGTACGCCGGTGGCGGCGAGCAGGGCGCCGTTGGCGGCGCGCTGGGTGGCGATCAGCTGGCCGCGCAGCGCTTCGCGGATCCGGTCCCGGTCGCGCGCGTCGACGGTGAACGCCGGGTAGTCCTTGAGGTGCGGGTACTTCGCCTTCTGGGCGTCGGTCAGCGCGGACGGGGTGAGCCGGAGCCACCGGCCCTCGTCGGAGAGCGCGCCGTCGACGACGGAGATCCCACCGTCCTGTGCGTAGACGAGCTGCTGGCTGGTGGCGTCGGTGGCCTTCACCTTCCACACGACGGTGTCGGAGTCGATCCACTGCGCCTCGGCCTTGGAGAGGTCGGGCGTGGGCACACCGCCGGTCTGCGGCAGCAGGTAGCCGGAGGTGCCGGCGAGCATCCACACCTCGTGCCCGTAGGTGGCGAGGTCGAGCGACTGGTCGCTCGGCAGGTCCTTCTCGTCGCCCTTGTGCAGGATGTAGCTGAGCGAGGTGGCGCCGTCGGTGAGCGGCACCTCGAAGGTGGCGCCGGAGGCGTCCTTCTTCACCGGCTGGAGCGGCTTCGCCCAGTCGGTGGGGTCCTTGGCGCCGGTCCAGGTGTGCAGTCCCCAGCCGTCGTAGTCGCCGTCGGCGCGGTAGTAGTGCAGTACGGCCTTGGTGGTGTCCTGCGGCGGGTAGGCGCCGTCGGGGGCCTCGTCGGCCTGGCCGTCCGCGCCCTGCCCGATCCAGACCTGTCCGGTCCTGGCCAGGTCGACGGTGCGCTGCGGTCCGTCGCTGGTGCCGCCCTTCTCGACGGTGTACGGGAGGCTGGAAGCGCCCTCGGCGAGCTTGATCCAGGCGAAGGCTCCGTAGGCGTCGCGCCCGGTGAACGCGGCCGACGTGTCGCCCGAGGTGAGCTGCCAGCCGTCGTAGTCGCCGTCCGTACGCCGGTAGTGGACGACGGCGTAGTCGCGTTCGACGGCGACGGGCTTCTCGGCGGCGGGTGCCTGTCCGGCCGTGGTCGAGGCGAGGGCGCTCGCGGTGCGGCCCGCCCGGTCGACGACCACCGCCTTGTACCGCAGGGGTGTTCCGGCGGCCACGGTGTCGCCGACGGTCTGGGTGACCCGGTACGGGGCGTGGTCGGCGGAACCGAGCGTGACCCACTTCCCGTTGCCCGTCTGGGCGGCGAAGACGACGCGGTTCAGCTGTCCGCCGTCGATGTCGGCGGAGATCTCGACGGTGCCGGTGGCTCCGGCGGCGGGCGCCTTCAGGGTGATCGACGGCTTGGCCGCGGGGTCGCCCATCGCCTTCTCGGCGCGCAGCACGACGCTGGACAGGGCGGGCACGGTGACGGTGACCTTCGTGTCGGCGCCGCTGCGGAGGGTTCCCGAACCGCCGTACAGCGTGCTGAAGTTCATGCCGGCCGACGCGGTGGGCAGCTCGACGGTCTGCGGCCCGGTGCCGTTGTTCGTGGCGACGACGTACTCACGGCCCTGCCGGCTGTCCGTGCGGGAGAAGGCGTAGACGGATCCCTGGGCGTACCGCTCGGTCTGGACTCCGTCGCGCAGGGCGGGGTTCTTCCTGGTCAGCTCGGAGAGCGCGGCGATGTTCCGGTACAGCGGGTGGCCGGTGTCGTAGGCGTCGGTGGCGTGGGTGCGGTCGGTGCCCAGCTCGTCGTCGTCGAGGTAGTCGGCGGTCTTCGAGGCGAACATGGTCTGACGGGCGTCCTTGTCGCCGCCCGCGCCGGTGAAGCCCTGCTCGTCGCCGTAGTAGACGACGGGGTTGCCGCGGCTGAGGAACATCAGCTCGTTGGCGAGCCGGGCGCGCTGGACGAGTTCCGCGTCGTCGGCCTTGGGGTTGTCCTGCTTGAGGAACGCCCCGATGCGGCCCATGTCGTGGTTGCCGAGGAAGGTCACCTGCTCGTAGGCGTTGGCCTTGTCGGTGGTGTAGCGGTAGTCGTCGGCGTGGACGGCCGCGAGCTTCGACGCGGGGGCGCCCTGCGAGGCGTACTGCCTGGCCGCTTCCTGGAAGGGGAAGTCGAGCGTCGCGTCGAGCCGGCCCTGCGTGACATAGGGCGAGGTGATCGCGGTGTCGGCGGAGTAGACCTCGCCGAACATGAAGAAGTCCTCGCGCCCGCGCTTCGCCGCGTAGGCGTCCAGGGCCGTCGCCCACTGGGTCCAGAAGTCCAGGTCGACGTGTTTCACGGTGTCGATCCGGAAGCCGTCGATGTCGAAGTCCCGGACCCACTTCTCGTAGATCTTCTCCATGCCGGAGACGACCTCGGGCCGCTCGGTCCACAGATCGTCGAGTCCGGAGAAGTCGCCGTACGTGGTGGACTCGCCGGCGTAGGTCGAGTCACCGCGGTTGTGGTACATCGTCGGGTCGTTGAGCCAGGCCGGGACCTTGTCGTCGCCGGCGTTCTTCGGCGTGCTCGGTGTGTACGGGAACGAGTCCGCGTCCACCTTCGCCAGGCCCTTGCTGTCGTCGAACGGGCGGCCGTCCCGGTCCAGGTACGGGTAGGCGCCCTTGGGCCGGTAGCCGTAGGTCTTCTCGGCGTAGTCGACGGTGTCCGCGGTGTGGTTGGTGATGACGTCGAAGAAGACCTTCATGCCCTTGCGGTGGGCCTTGTCGATGAGTTTCGACAGGTCGGCGTTGGTGCCGAAGTGCGGGTCGACCTGGGTGAAGTCGGTGATCCAGTAGCCGTGGTATCCGGCCGACGCGTCCTTTCCGGTGCCCTGGACGGGTCGGTTCTTGAAGATCGGGGCGAGCCAGATGGCGGTGGTGCCGAGGCCCTTGATGTAGTCGAGCCGGTCGGTCAGTCCCTTGAGGTCGCCGCCCTGGTAGAAGCCCTTGTCCGTGGGGTCGTAACCGGTCTCCAGGCGCGATCCGGTGAGCCCGCCGCGGTTGTTGGAGGTGTCGCCGTCGGCGAACCGGTCGGGCATGACGAAGTAGAACTGCTCGCGCGTCAGATCGTGCCGGGCGGGCTCGGCCGCCAGACGGGCGTCCGAGGGCGGGCCCGGGGGTTTCGGCGCGGCGGACGCGGATGCCGCCGGGACGACGGGGAGAAGCGCCGCGCAGAGTGCGGCGACGGCTCCCCGTCTCAGGGTGGTACGGGACACGGGCGGGGTCTCCTTGTGTGCGGGTGGGTTTCTCGGGGGTGGGCGGGGACCGGGTGAGGCGGGTGGGGTGCGGCGGGGCGTCGTGCCGGGCGGAGCGTGACGGGGTGCCACCCCGGAACGCGGCGGGGCGTCGCCCGGGACGGGGTACGGCGGGGCGACACCCCGGGCGGAGTGCGGCGGGGCGTGGCCGGGGCGGCGCGGGTCCGCCCGCCGCCGCGGGCGGGCCGTCCTCGTGGCGCGCCGCGTCCCCCGCGCGAACGGCCCCGGTGCTCCCCCGCCCGGGGCCGGCCGGCCCGGCGTGTCCTGGGCTCCGGGCGGCCGGCGGACGGGGTGAGGTCAGCTGCGCCAGACGTCGCTGGTCAGCGTGGTCTTGCCGGTGGACGGAACCGTCGCGGTGCGGTTCGCTCCGCTCTCCCAGGTGACGTTGCCGCTCGCGTCCTTGCGGAGGTACTTGTACTCGAACGCGGTTCCCGCGGGCATGGCCACGTCGAGCTTCCAGACCGGGTACGTCGCCGGGTCGAGCTTCAGCGCACTGTCGGTGTTCCAGTTGCCGAGGGCCGGCTGGTTGCCGGTGACGTAGATGTTCTGGCCGAGCTGCGTGGTGGCGTTGACCCCGAAGGAGGCGCCGGAGGCGGTGCCCGGGTCCGGGGTGCCCGGGTCCGTGCCGCCGCCCGCGCAGGTACGGGCGTTCACCTGGAGCGCGACGGCCGTGTTGGCGCCGAGCGTCGCGGTGAACCGGCCGGAGCCGTCGACCGTGACGCCGTTGCCGGACTGGATGTCGCAGTAGTCACCGGAAGGCAGCGACGTCTGGAACGTCCGGGTCAGCGAGGAGCCCTCGTGGTTGATCGCGACGTACGCCTTGGAGCCGCGGCCGAACGCGATCTGGTCGCCGCCGTTGTCCCACCAGTCCGTGACGGCCTCGCCGCGCGCGGTGTTGCGGAATCCGACCATGGAGGAGATCTCGCGCCAGGCGTGCTGGCACTTCCAGCCGTCGCTGTAACAGGCGTTCACCGTGCCGCCGTTGGGCGGGCCGGCGTCCTTGTCGGACCACTCGTAGCCGGAGTGGACGTCGGGCGATCCGTACGGCCAGGCCAGCATGAAGACGCTGGCGAGGGTGTAGTTGGCGCCGTCCTTGTAGTTCAGTGTGTCGCCGCCGCGCTCGGTGTCGTGGTTGTCGACGAAGACCGCGGCCTTCGACGAGGACATGAAGCCCCAGCCCTCGCCGAAGTTCTTCAGGTAGGCGAGGTTCTCGTTGTTGAAGACCTGCTTGAGGCCGCGGGCGTAGCGGAACTCCTGGACGTCCCCGGTGCCGGTGTACTCGTCGGGCGAGACGGCCTCACCCGCTCCGTAGATCGCCTCCTGCTTCCAGTAGGCGTTCGGGTTGCTCAGCCGGGACTTGATGTTGGCGAGGTCGGTCGCGGGCATGTGCTTGGCGGCGTCGATGCGGAAGCCGTCGACACCGAGGGAGAGCAGATCGTTGAGGTATCCGGCGATCTTGCCCCGGACGTAGTCCTCACCGGTGTCCAGGTCCGCCAGGCCGACCAGTTCGCAGTTCTGGACGTTGGCCCGGTCCTGGTAGTTGCTGATCTGCGCGGTGCAGTCGTCCATGTCGGGCGCGGAGTACAGGCCGGGGTAGTCGTACTTGCTGTACGAGGAGCCGCCCGTGCCGGTGCCCGATCCCGCCGACATGTGGTTGATGACGGAGTCGGCGACGACCTTGACGCCCGCGCTGTGGCAGGTGCTGACCATCGCGGCGAAGGAGGCGCGGTCGCCGAGCCGTCCGGCGATCTTGTAGCTGACCGGCTGGTACGAGGTCCACCACTGGCCGCCCTGGATGTGCTCCTGGGGCGGCGAGACCTGCACGTAGCCGTAGCCGGCCGGGCCGAGCGTGTCCGTGCACGCCTTGGCCACGGAGTCGAACTTCCACTCGAAGAGGACGGCGGTGACGTCCTTGTCGCCCGGCGTGGACGCCTGGGCGGTCGCGGTGGGGGTCACGAGGGCGGCGGCGGCGCCTGCTATCAGTGCGAGCGCTGCAGACAGTGGTCTGCGGGCCATGTTTCCTCCTGCTGTGGGGGAAATGCGGGTGACGGTTCAGCCTCACGTGGCAACGCGCCCTGCCCTCAAGGCTCCTGAAGGTTCTTGCTGCAAGAATGCAAACCTTGCCGCGCCGGTGACCGTACGGCGCCACACGGTCCGGGTCAACCCTTTGGACACCGACCGCTTACATCAACGAAATCCAGGAGTTTTCTTCCTGCAAGGTCTTACGCAAAACATTGCAGAGCTGTTACGTTTCTCCCGACTCCGGTCCGGTCGGCCGGGGGTTCCGGTGACCCCGGACCCCACGCGCCCGGCCGGCCGGGCCGGTCACGAACAAGAGAGGCACCTGGAGTCACCCACTCCCCGCCGGCCCCGCTCGGGGGCCGACTCCCGGTGCCTCTCCTGTGCGCCCGAACACCTCCGGGCCCGGACACCTCGGCACCCGAACACCCCGGCGCCCGGCCTCAGTCGCCGCGGACCGCCGCGGTGGACCCCCGTACCACCAGCTCCGGCTGGAACACGTACTCCGTGCGCTGCACCGGGCTGCCGCCGATCTCCTCCAGCAGGGCGCTCACCGCCGCCGCCGCCATCGCCTGTACGGGCTGCCGCACCGTCGTCAGCGGCGGATCGGTGAACGCGATCAGCTGCGAGTCGTCGAAGCCCACCACCGACACGTCGCGCGGCACGTCGAGCCCGCGCTCCCGGGCCGCGCGCACCACGCCCAGCGCCATCAGGTCGCTGCCGCAGACGATGCCCGTGCACCCCTGGTCGAGCAGCGCGCCGGCCGCGACCTGGCCGCCCTCGACGCTGAACAGCGTGGAGCGGACCAGGAGTTCGGCCTCGGACCGGCCCAGGCCCAACAGGTTCACAGCGGCTTCCACGAAGCCTTCCCGCTTGCGCCGGGACGGCACGTAGCGCTGCGGTCCGATGGCCAGGCCGACCCGGCGGTGGCCGAGATCGGCGAGGTGTCCGACGGCCATCCGTACGGCGGCGGAGTCGTCGGGCGAGACGAACGGGGCGCTGATCCGCTCGTTGTAGCCGTTGATCAGGACGAACGGCACACCTCGGTCGGTGAGCTCGGCGTAGCGGGCCGGGTCGGCCGACATGTCGGCGTGCAGCCCGGAGAGGAAGACGATCCCGCCGACACCCCGTTCGACGAGCTGCTCGACGAGTTCGTCCTCGGTGGCGCCGCCGGGCAGCTGCGTGCAGAGCACCGGGGTGTATCCGTGCCCGGCCAGCACCTGTTCGACGGACTGCGCGAACGCCGGGAAGATCGGGTTGGTCAGCTCGGGCGTCACCAGCCCGATCAGTCCGGCGCTCCGCCGGCGCAGCCGTACGGGACGTTCGTAGCCGAGGATGTCCAGTGCGGCGAGCACCCTCTGACGGGTGGTCTCCGCGACGCCCGGCTTCCCGTTGAGCACCCGGCTGACGGTCGCCTCGCTGACGGCCGCCTGGCCGGCGATGTCCGAGAGCCTCGGCGCACCACCGGCCCCAGGGCCTCTCTTCCGGATCCTGCCGGGCTCGCGGGGGCTGACACGCGCATCTGCGGCGTTGTCGTCGGTCACCGGCGCTCCGCGTCGACTCCCTCCTCCGTCCCGCAGCTGCACGCGCCGGCCCCCGCTCCCTGATCCGGCCTGATCCGAAAGATCCGAAAGAGAGGTCCTGGGCAGGGGGACGGTCACACCGTCCACCACACCGTGGTGTCCGCGGGCAGCTCGATCTCGGTGCCGTCGGTGACGACCGGGGTGCTGGACAGCAGGACGGTGCCGCGTACGGGGACGCGTACCGGGCGGGACGTCGTGTTGACGGTGCAGACGAAGCCGGGGCGGGCGAAGACCAGCAGCCCTTCGGCGGACTGGAGCCATTCCACCGAGTCGCCGGCGCCGAGCCCCGGGTGCACCCGGCGGGCGGCGATCGCGGCCCGGTACATCTCCAGCGTGGAGGCGGCGTCGCCGGTCTGCGCCTCGACGCTCAGCGCGCCCCAGTTGCCGGGCTGGGGCAGCCAGCTGCCGCCGCTGCCGAAGCCGAACGAGCTGCCGTCGCGGGTCCACGGGATCGGCACCCGGCAGCCGTCGCGGAAGCCGTCCTGGCCCTCCGCGCGGAAGAACGACGGGTCCTGGCGGGCCTCGTCGGGCAGGTCGGTGACGTCGGGCAGGCCGAGCTCCTCGCCCTGGTACACGTATGCGGAACCGGGCAGCGCCAGCATCAGCAGGGTGGCGGCACGGGCCCGGCGCAGGCCCAGCTCGCGGTCGCCGGCCGTGCGGATCTGGGTGCCGAGGCCGGGCGGGTTGGCGAACCGGGTGGTGTGCCGGGTGACGTCGTGGTTGGAGAGCACCCAGGTGGTGGGGGCACCGACCGGCCGCATCGCGTCGAGCGAGGTGTCGATGACCTTGCGGAGCTCGGCGGCGTCCCAGGCGGTGGACAGGTACTGGAAGTTGAACGCCTGGTGCATCTCGTCGGAGCGCACGTAGTTGGCGGTGCGCTCGACGGTCGGGGTCCATGCCTCGGCGACGGCGATGCGGTTGCCGGGGTACTCGTCGAGGATGGTGCGCCAGGAGCGGTAGATCGCGTGGACACCGTCCTGGTCGAAGAACGGCATGACGTCGTTGCCGAGCAGCTTGAGCTGGTCGTGGCTGCCGAGGTCGGGCAGCCCCTCGGCCTTGACGAGGCCGTGCGCGACGTCGACCCGGAAGCCGTCGACTCCCATGTCGAGCCAGAAGCGCAGGATCGAGCGGAACTCGTCGGCGACGGCCGGGTGTTCCCAGTTGAAGTCGGGCTGCTCGGGTGCGAAGAGGTGGAGGTACCAGTCGCCCGGGGTGCCGTCCGGGTCGGTGGTCCGGGTCCAGGCGGGGCCGCCGAAGATGGACTCCCAGTCGTTGGGCGGGAGTTCGCCGTCCGCGCCCTTGCCGGGGCGGAAGTGGTAGCGCTCGCGCAGTGCGGAGCCGGGGCCCTCGGCGAGGGCGCGCTTGAACCACTCGTGATGGTCGGAGGAGTGGTTGGGCACCAGGTCCACGATGATCCGCAGGCCCAGGTCGTGGGCGTCCCGGATCAGCGCGTCGGCGTCCAGCAGCGTGCCGAACATGGGGTCGATGGCCCGGTAGTCGGCGACGTCGTAGCCGGCGTCGGCCTGCGGGGAGGCGTAGAACGGGCTGAGCCAGACCGCGTCCACACCGAGGTCCTTGAGGTACGGGAGTCTGCCGCGTACGCCTGCGAGGTCGCCCATGCCGTCGCCGTTGCCGTCGGCGAAGCTCCGTGGATAGACCTGGTAGATCACCGCGTCCTGCCACCAGCCGGTCTGGTGGGCCGAGGCGTCGCCGGACGTGCCGGTGGAGGGGGCAGCGAGGTGCTGGGTCATGTCGTCCCTGGGGTGTCTGGGTGGGGAGCGTCGCCGGGACCGGGTGGGGAATCCGACGACTGCCCCGGTACGGGGTCGGCCCGTGCCGGGGGCGTGGTCGGTCGCGGTGGGGAAGGTGGTTCCCCGAGGTGCCGGCGGACGCCGTGACGTGGTGCGTGCGGGTCGTGCGGGGTGTGCGTCGCGTCAGCCCTTGACGGCTCCGGCGGACATGCCGGTGACCAGGTGGCGCTGGGCGAAGAGGAAGACCAGGGCCGCGGGTATCGCGATCAGCACGGACGCGGCGGTCATCGGCCCCCACTGGGCGCCGTACTGGTTGACGAAGAGCTGGAGTCCGCCCGCGAGGGTGAGGTTGTCCTCGCCGACCATGAAGGCGGAGGCGTAGGCCACTTCGCCCCACGCGGTGATGAAGGAGTAGAACGCGGTGACGGCGAGGCCGGGCTTGGCGAGCGGCAGGACGAGCCGCCAGAACGTGCCGAACGGGGTGAGGCCGTCCACCTGCCCGGACTCGTCGATCTCGCGCGGGATGGTGTCGAAGAAGCCCTTCATCATCCAGGCGCAGAACGGCACCGAGATGGTGAGGTAGGTGATGACGAGGCCCGCGGGCTGATTCAGCAGCCCCAGACCGGCCATGATGTTGTAGATCGGCACGATGAGGACGGCCACCGGGAACATCTGGGTGACCAGCAGCGTCCACATCAGCCCGCGCTTGCCGGGGAAGCGGAAGCGGCTGACCGCGTAGCCGGTGGAGGCGGAGATGATGACGCCGAGGAGCGTGGTGAGCCCCGCGACGAGCAGGGAGTTGCCGAACCAGGTGAGGAACTTCGTGTTCTGGATCAGGTTCGTGTAGTTCCCGAAGGTCGTCTCTTTGAAGAAGTCCGTGGAGGTCGCGTACGCGGCGGGCTTCAGCGAGGTGAGCAGGACCCACAGCACGGGGAACACGGCGATCACGGACGCGACGATGAGCGTGAGGTGCAGCCCGACGGACGCGATCGGCGAACGCTCGCCGCGCGGCCTGACCTTGCGCGCGGGGCGCCGTGCGGCGGTCGTCGGGGCGGGGGCGGTGGTTGCGGGGGCGGTGGTGCTCACCAGTCGTCTCCCTGTGTGCGCAGGACTCGCCGGTAGACGGCGGCGAAGATCATCAGGAGTACGAGGATCAGCACGCCCCAGGTGGAGGACTGCGCGAAGTCGCGCGGGCTGATCTCGAAGGAGAACTTGTACGCCTGGGTGACCAGGATCTGGGTGGCCTCGCCGGGTCCGCCGCGGGTGAGCAGGAAGATCACCGGGAACATGTTGAAGGTCCAGATGGTGGAGAGCAGGATCACCGTGGTGGAGACCGGCCGCAGACCGGGCAGGGTGATGTGGCGGAACCGCTGCCAGGCGGTGGCGCCGTCCATCTCCGCGGCCTCGTAGTGCTCACTGGGGATCGACTGCAGTCCGCCGAGCAGGGCGACCATCATGAACGGCACACCGAGCCAGACGTTGACGGCGATGACGGAGAACTTCGCCCAGGTGGGGTCGTTCAGCCACGGTATGCCGTCGATGCCGCCGCCGGAGAGGATCTTGTTCAGCAGCCCGCGGTCCTCGTTGTAGAGGAAGCGCCAGGCGAAGACGGAGACGAAGCCGGGAATGGCCCAGGGCAGGATGAGGGCCATCCGGTACGCGGAGCGTCCGGCGATCCTGCGGTTGAGGATGTTGGCGAGGGCCATGCCGAGGCAGAAGGTGATGGCCACGCAGGAGACCGTCCACACCAGGGTCCACCCGAGTGTGCCGAGGAACTGATTGCCGGTGAGTGCGTCGGTGTAGTTGTCCAGGCCCACGAACTTGTACGTGGCGGGCATGTGGTTGACACCGATGGACCGCTCGACGTTGCGCTCGTTGGCATCGGTCATCGACAGGTAGATGCCGCGGACCAGCGGATAGCCGATGATCACGCCGATCACGACGACGACCGGGGCGACCATGGTCCAGGCGTACCAGTGGGTCGACAGAGCCCGCCGCATCCTGCTCGGCGACGGGGAATTGCCAGTACCGCGGCTCCGGCCGCGGGCGATGTCGTCGCCCGCGGCCTTCACCACCGACTGGCTGGTGTGGACAGCCATCAGTCGGCCTGCCTTCCTGTTACTTCCAGCCCTTGAGGAGCTTGCGGTAGGAGTCGCCGGTCGTCTTGACGCCCTTCTCCGGCGTGGTCTGACCGGTCAGCACCTTGGTGTACTCGGTGACGAGCGGAGCGAAGAGGCTGCCGGTCTCCGGGATCCAGGGGCGCTCGACGGCGGTCTCGACGACGGGCTTGAAGAAGCTGACGATCTCGTTGTCGACGACGTCCTGCTTGGCGTAGGCGGAGGTACGCGTCGGCAGGAGACTCAGCTCCTTGGTGACCTGGGCCTGGGTGTCGGCGGAGGTCATGTAGTCGACGAAGGCGTAGGAGGCGTCGAGGTTCTTCGAGCCCGCGTAGACGGCCAGGTTGTGACCGCCCTGCGGGGCGCCCTGCCCGGCGGAACCGGCCGGGACCGGGGCGATGCCCAGGTTGGCCTTGTCCTTGAACTCCTTGCCGGCGTAGGTGTCGGCGACGGCCCACGGGCCGTTGATGATCATGGCGACCTTGCCGTCCTTGAAGGACGCCTGCATGTTCTCCCAGCCGTCCGTGGCGTCGGTCTTGGCGGCACCGGAGTCGACCAGGTCCTTGACGACCTTCATCGCCTTGACACCGGCGGCGTTGTCGATCGTGACGGACTTGGTGCCGGCGTCGACCATGTCGCCGCCCTCGCCGTAGAGGAAGGAGAGGAACCAGTAGGCGTCGTCACCACGCAGGTACATCCCGGTCTTGCCGGTCTTGTCCTTGATCTTCTTGGAGACGGTCTTCAGCTCGTCGACGGTCGTGGGGACCTCGACGCCGGCCTCCTTGAAGATCTTCTTGTTGTAGAAGATGCCCATGGAGTCGATGACCTGCGGCACCGCGTACGTCTTGTCGTTGTACTTGGTGGACGCGGCGGCCTGCTTCAGGAAGTCGTCCGACTTCTGCAGCGCGGAGGTGCCATCGAGCGGGGCCAGGTAGCCGAGGTCCGCGAACTCGGGGGTCCAGGCGACCTCGGAGCGGATGACGTCGGGAGCGCCGGAACCGGCCTGGGCCGCGTTCTTGAACTTGTTCTGGGCGTCACCGAAGGGCACGTTGACGTAATTGACGTGGACCTTCGGGTGCTTCTTGGTGAAGCCCTCGGCGATCTTCTTGAAGACCTTGTCCTCGCTGCCCGCGGTGGAGGTGTCCCACCACGTCACGGTGCCGGAGAGCTCGCCCGAGCTCTTGCTCGTGCCGTCGGACTCGCTGTCGCTGCCGCAGGCGGTCGCCGCAAGCGCCAGTGCCGCGACCAGGGCGGTGGCCGTTATGCCACGTCGCATCTGAACTCCTTCAACTGCCGTACCGCTCCGTCGCGGCGCCGGGTCGACGTGAACGTAACAAGGATGAAAGAACACCGAAAGACTTTGCGGAAGATTTCTGCAAGCTCCGGCGATCGTTACATTCGCGTGTCCTCACGGTTGCCGTCAAGCCTCTTGACGCGAGCCACCGATCCCTGGCAGCGGCAGGCCACAGCCCGCGAAACCGTAGTGCGACCATCTGACCGCGGTCCGCAATCCCGGCCCGCAAGACCTTGCAAGTTGTTGCCGCGAAGCCGTCCCGGACCACTTCACGGGTGCGGCCGTCCGATTCCTGCGGATGGTGGGCAATCCGACATACGCCCGGTACAGTCCACTTCCATGACCGCACGGCTTGCCGATATCGCAAATCAGGCGGGGGTCAGCGAAGCGACGGTCAGCCGCGTACTGAACGGCAAGCCCGGTGTTGCAGCGACCACCCGCGAATCCGTTCTCGCCGCGCTCGACGTCCTCGGCTACGAACGGCCCGTACGGCTGCGCAGGCGCAGCGCGGGACTCGTCGGGCTGATCACGCCGGAGCTGGAGAACCCCATCTTCCCCGCGCTGGCCCAGGTCATCGGTCAGGCGCTGACCCGGCAGGGCTACACCCCGGTGCTGGCGACCCAGACACCCGGCGGCTCCACCGAGGACGAGCTGACCGAGATGCTGGTCGACCGCGGCGTCTCGGGCATCATCTTCGTCTCCGGACTGCACGCCGACACCTCGGCCGATATGCAGCGCTACGAGCAACTGCGGGCCCAGGGAGTCCCGTTCGTCCTGGTGAACGGCTTCTCACCCAAGGTCCAGGCGCCGTTCATCTCGCCGGACGACCGGGCCGCGATGCGGCTCGCGGTGACGCACCTCGTGGCACTGGGCCACCAGCGGATCGGGCTGGCGGTCGGACCCAAGCGGTTCGTGCCGGTCCTGCGCAAGATCGAGGGTTTCCGTTCCACCGTGCAGGAACAGTTGAACGTCACCGCGGACGAGGTCGAGGAGCTGATCCAGCACTCGCTGTTCACCCTGGAGGGCGGGCAGGCCGCGGCGTCGGCGCTCATGGAGCGCGGCTGCACGGCGGTGGTGTGCGCCAGCGACATGATGGCGCTCGGCGCGATCAGGGCCGCCCGCCGAATGTCGTTGGAGGTGCCGCGCGACCTCTCGGTGGTCGGGTTCGACGACTCGCCGCTCATAGCGTTCACCGATCCGCCGCTGACCACGATCCGCCAGCCGGTCACAGCCATGGGCCAGGCGGCCGTGCGCACCCTGCTTGAGGAGATCGGCGGCACACCCGCACCGCACAGCGAGTTCGTCTTCATGCCCGAATTGGTCGTCCGCGGTTCAACGGCCGCAGGTCCTGGGCCCGCTCCGGCGTCCCCCCCGGCAACGGTTTCAGGATCGCACGCCCGCCCCTAGCGCCGCGACCCGAAGGACTCACCGGCCCGCGGCCCCCGGCCACGGCGCCGGGCCGCGGCACCGGCGGTCAGATGTGCGGCGCCAAACCGATCGGAGGATGATCGGGCGGGGGGAACATTTCTGGCAGACTCTGTGCCTATGGGTGAATTGAGCGTGACGTCACAGGAAGGCCGGCCGGAGGCCACCCCGTCACCCATCGTGGACGAGGCGGCCCCCACGGCGAACGCGAGACAGAACGCCGGGTGGCGCGGTGCCGGCCCGGCGGGACTGCGTTCCCTGCGCTCCCGGCGTTCCCCTCGCCGGCCGCGCATCTGGTTCGAAGTCCTGCTGGTGGCGGCCAGTTACTGGGTCTACTCACTGGTGCGCAACGCCGTCCCCGAGCAGAGGACCGAGGCGCTGCGCAATGCCGACCTGATCTGGTCGATCGAGAAGTACCTGGGCATCGCCGTGGAACAGGCGGTCAACCATGCCGCGAACTCCGTGACATGGCTGATCGTGTCGATGAACTACTACTACGCGACACTGCACTTCGTCGTCACCGTCTGTGTACTGGTGTGGCTGTTCCACCGTCACCCCGGCCGTTACGCGGCGGCACGTCTCTCCCTGTTCGCGACCACGGGTGTGGCACTGCTCGGTTACTACCTGTTCCCCCTCGCACCGCCGCGCCTGATGACCGGCGGCCACTTCATCGACACCGTGCTGGTCCATCAGACCTGGGGTTCGATGGCCTCGGGCAACTTCAAGAACATGTCGAACCAGTACGCGGCGATGCCCTCGATGCACATCGGGTGGTCGCTCTGGTGCGGCCTGACCCTCTTCGCGCTGACGTCCGTGCCCTGGGTGCGCGTCCTGAGCCTGCTCTACCCGGCGGTCACGCTGGTGGTGATCGTCTCGACCGCCAATCACTTCTGGCTGGACGCGCTGGGCGGGATGACGTGTCTGGTGTTCGGCTACGCGGTGTCGTACGCCTGGTACGGCTCGCTGCCGCACCATCTGCCGAAGCGGGTGCCGTCACCGCGCGGGAGGCAGCGGCCGGCCGGCCTGTCCGGGGGTGCGCCGATCCGGACACGGCACCCGGCGGCGGACGCGGCGGGCCGCCGCTGAGGGGCGAAGCCGCGGGAGGGTCGCCTGAGGTTCCGCGTCACGGCACCGCGGCGGCGGGGCGGCCACTCACGCCCCGTAGAACCGCTCCTCCATCACCGCACGTGCCCGCCGCGTGATCCGCCGGTAGTCGTCCAGCATGTCCCCGACATGACCGGGCTCGTACCCCAAGTACCTTCCCACCGCGGTGAGTTCACGCGACACCGAGGGAAACGTGTCGGCCGGCCGGCCCCGTACCAGCATCACGGCGTTGCGGACCCGCGTCGCCAGCACCCATGCCTCGTCCAGCGTCTGCGCGTCCTCGACCGGGATCAGCTCCGCCGCGCACGCCGCGGCCAGCGCCTCACGGGTCCTGGTCGTCCGCAGCCCCGGTTCCGCCCAGCCGTGCTGCATCTGGAGCAGCTGGACCGTCCACTCGACATCGCTCAGCCCGCCGCGTCCGAGCTTGGTGTGGAGCGTCGGGTCCGCGCCGCGCGGCATCCGTTCGGACTCCATCCGGGCCTTCAGACGGCGGATCTCACGGACCGCGTCCTCACCGAGGCCCTCCATGGGGTAGCGCAGCGGATCGATCAGATCGACGAACTCACGGCCGAGATCCTCGTCGCCGGCCATCGGCTCGGCGCGCAGCAGTGCCTGGCTCTCCCAGACCAGCGACCAGCGCCGGTAGTAGACCTCGTACGACTTGAGCGAACGCACCAGCGGACCGCTCTTGCCCTCCGGCCGAAGATCGGCGTCGATGACCAAGGGCGGGTCGGCGGTGGGCAGTTGCAGCAGTCTCCGCATCTCGGAGACGACCTGGTTCGCGGCCCGGCCCGCTTCCTGCTCGTCGACGCCCTCGCGTGGTGAGTGGACGAACAGCACATCGGCGTCGGAGCCGTATCCGAGCTCGTGTCCGCCGAATCGGCCCACACCGATGACCGCGAACCTGGTGGGCAGGGTGTCCCCCCACTGTTCGCGTACGACGGCGCGCAGGGCGCCCGCGATCGTGACGGCGTTCAGGTCGGTGACCGCGTTGCCGACCCGGTCGACGAGGGCCCCGGGGTCCTCCTCGGCGGGGCTCTCCTCCGTGCCGTACGAGCCGATGAGGTCCGCGGCCGTGGTCCTGAACAGCTCGCGCCGGCGTACCCCGCGGACCACGGCGACGGCGGACTCGGCGCCCTCCGCGCGCCCCACCGCCGCCAGGACCTCCTGCTCCAGGTGGGCCCGGGTGCGCGGCCTGAGTCCCTGCGGGTCGCCGAGGATCGCCACCGCCTCGGGCGCCCGGAGCAGCAGATCGGGGGCGAGCCGGCCGGCCGAGAGCACCCGGGCGAGGTTCTCCGCGGCCGCGCCCTCGTCCCGCAGCAGCCGCAGGTACCAGGGGGTCTTGCCGAGTGCGTCGGACACCTTGCGGAAACCGAGCAGCCCGGCGTCCGGATCGGCCGAGTCCGCGAACCAGCCGAGCAGGACGGGAAGCAGGGTGCGCTGGATGGCGGCCTTGCGGGACACACCGGACGACAGCGCCTCCAGGTGCCGCAGCGCGGCCGCCGGATCGGCGTATCCGAGGGCTTCGAGCCGGTGCTCGGCCGCCTTCGCGCTGAGCCTGGACTCGCCGGGCGCGAGCTGGGCGACGGCGTCGAGCAGTGGCCGGTAGAACAGCTTCTCGTGCAGCCGCCGCACCACGGAGGCGTGGCGCTTCCATGCCTGGTTGAGCTCGGCGATCGGGTCGGTACGCATGCCGAGGGAGCGTCCGAGCCGCCGCAGATCCGCCTCGTCCTGCGGGACGAGATGGGTGCGGCGCAGCCGGTAGAGCTGGATGCGGTGTTCCATGGCGCGCAGGAAGCGGTACGCGTCGTCCAGTTGCGCGGCGTCCACCCGGCCGACGTAGCCACCCGCGGCGAGCGCCCGCAGGGCGTCGAGGGTGGTGCCGCTGCGCAGGGTGGCGTCGCTGCGGCCGTGCACCAGCTGGAGCAGCTGTACGGCGAATTCGACGTCCCGCAGTCCGCCCGGTCCGAGCTTGATCTCGCGGTCGACGCGGTCGGCGGGGATGTTGTCGACGACACGGCGGCGCATCTTCTGCACGTCCGCGACGAAGTTCTCGCGGTCCGCGGCCTGCCATACGAGCGGCGAGACGGCCTCGACGTACTCCGCGCCGAGCTCGGGGTCGCCGGCCACCGGCCGGGCCTTGAGGAGCGCCTGGAACTCCCAGGTCTTGGCCCAGCGCTGGTAGTACGCGAGGTGCGAGGACAGCGTCCGCACGAGGGGCCCGTTACGGCCCTCGGGGCGGAGGTTGGCGTCGACGGGCCAGATGGTGCCCTCGACCGTGGTGTCGGAGCAGATCCGCATCATGTGCGCGGCCAGCCGGGTGGCGGCCTGCACGGCCGCGCTCTCCTCGTGGCCGTCGACGGGCTCCGCGACGAAGATGACGTCGACGTCGGAGACGTAGTTCAGCTCGTGCCCGCCGCACTTGCCCATCGCGATGACCGCGAGCCGGCACTGGGCGGCGTCGGCGGGCGTGGCCGTACGGGCGATGGCGAGCGCCGCCCGCAGGGTCGCCGTGGCCAGATCGGCCAGTTCGGCGGCGGCCTCGGCGACGTCCGTGGTACCGCACACATCGCGGGCTGCTATGGCCAGCAGGCACCGGCGGTAGGCGACGCGCAGCGAGTCCGGGTCGTCGGCCCCGGCGAGTTCCTGCTCGAACTCGGCCACGCCGGGGTGCAGATCGGTGGCCTCGTAGGTGACGAGCGCATGCCAGTCGCGGGGGTGGCGGGCGAGATGGTCGCCGAGTGCTTCGGACGCCCCGAGCACTCCGAGCAGCCGGTCCCGCAGCGGTTTGGCGGTGACGAGGGTGTCCAGGAGGATCTGCCGCGCGTCCGGTTCCTCGGCCTCCACGAGCCGGACGACTCCCCGCAGGGCCAGATCGGGGTCGGCGGTGGCCCCGAGGGCGTCGAGAAGCACCGGATCGGAGCGTACGGAGGACAGCTCGGGCAGGTCGAGCAACCGCTCGGCGGCGGAGGGATCGGTGAAGCCGTGCCGCAGCAGTCGGGTGAAGGTACTGCTCCTGCGTCCCGGCACCGTCGTCATTCCGCGCTCTCCTGCTCGCCGCCCACACACCTTCCAGCGTTCCGAGCCTAGCCCCGCACCGGGGAATTCGTTGCGGGTGCGGGCCCGTACGTCGGAGGCACGACCGCGCGGAGCGACCCGGCCGGACGGCCCGGGTGTCCGGAACCGACCCCTTCGGGGGCCGGCCGCCTCCTACGGCACCGAGGGCGCGACGGCAGGTCCGTGACCGTCGGCGGACCGGCCAGCCGGCCCAGGTGTGGTCGGACTGACCGAGCACGGACCGCCCGGCCGGCCGGCCGCACGTCGCTCCTCTGATCGGGGCGTACTCGGACGGCGGGCCGCACGTCGCCACGGAGTCACCCGGCGCGAGGCCGGAATCCTGCCGTCCACCCTGACGTGGCGGTGACGGCCGGCGGCAAGCCCCTTTCGGACGAGTGGACGCGGTGGTCGAGCGCCGGACGGACGGCCACGGCCCGAGGCCGGCAGGGTGCCGGGCGGACCGGTCGCGTACAGCCGTCACAGGCCGGGGCCGCAGGGCGCCCTCAGCCTCGGGACGGGGCCGGCGGGCACGGTCTGGTCGCTACGACCACGGTCGCGTACAGCCGTCACAGGCCGGGGCCGCAGGGCGCCCTCAGCCTCGGGACGGGGCCGGCGGGCACGGTCTGGTCGCTATGACCACGGTCGCGTACAGCTCGCCGGAGGTGATGACGCGCGGGATCAGACCGCTGCGGGCGACGACCTCCTCGGCCCGTGCCGCCTGCCGTTCGCTCGTCTCGACCAGCAGATGCCCGCCGGGCGCCAGCCATCGATCGGCCTCGGCGGTGACCCGCCGCAGGACGTCGAGGCCGTCCCTCCCCCCGTCGAGCGCCACGCGCGGCTCGTGGATGCGGGCCTCCGGGGGAAGCAGCTCCACGTCCTTCGTCGGTACGTACGGCACGTTGGCGAGCAGAATCTCCACCCGGCCGCGCAGCGCTCCGGGAAGCGGCTCGAAGAGGTCGCCCTCGTAGACCCGGCCCGCCTCTCCGACGTTGCGGCGTGCGCACCGTACAGCCGCGGGATCGACATCGGCGGCGTGCAGCTCGATCCGGTCCAGCGTCGCGGCGAGCGCGGTACCGAGGGCCCCCGAACCGCAGCAGAGGTCGACGACGACCGTGCCGGGCCCGGCGAGCGCGGCGGCCTGCCGGACCAGGAACTCGGTGCGGCGGCGGGGTACGAAGACGCCGGGATCCACGGCGATCCGGAGGCCGCTGAACTCGGCCCAGCCGAGGACGTGTTCCAGGGGCAGACCGGCGGCCCGGCGTTCGGTCATGGACGCGAGCTCGGCGTGGTCGGCGGCCGTGGAGAGGATCAACTCCGCCTCGTCCTCGGCGAATACGCAACCGGCGGCGCGGAGTGCGGTGACGAGGGAGGCAAGGGTGAGCGGTGAAGCGGAAACCGGCATGAAGCGGAGCCTTTCGGGAAAGCCGATGGGCGCTCCGCAGCCGATTATGTCGGGTCGACCACGCGATCGTGCGGGATGAGCACCCAGCCTGACACAGCGTTGATGGGGCTCACCTCCTCGGTCGGTCCCGTATGGGGGACAGTCACATTACCTGACGCGTGCCCCGGCGTCTGCCGCACGCCGACGGGGAGTCATCTGCGGCGCCCGCCACCGCCGTCGAGGAACCGGTTGCGGACCGCCGCCGAGGTGTTGTTCGCGCGGGTGTGCCGGATCGTTTCGAGAGCCTGCCGCTCGACCTCCAGGCCGTCGAAGTTCTCGGTCCCGCGCCGCGCCCTCAGATGCAGCTTCACCACGAGCGCGACGGTCAGCGTCAGCAATCCGCCGAGCAGCACGAAAACCCCTGTCATGGAACTCCCCCGTCCGCGACGACCAGGCACTGTGCGGATTGTCCCCCGAGAACCCGTTCCGACGCGAGCGCTTGAACCACCGCACGGAATTCACCGGGCTCGGGCCGGCCGGAACGGGCTGTGCCCCGCGCTGTCGGGCGCGGGGCACAGGGAGGGACGCGGGGCCTGCTACAGGTCCACGCTGTCGCGCAGCTTCGTCGGCGTCAGGAACAGGGAGGCGATCACTCCGATCACCGCGATGCCCGCCGAGATCAGGAAGATGGTGCCGGTCGCGTCGCCGTACGCGGAGCGCACCACTTCCTGGATCTGCGGCGGCATCGCGGCGATGTTCAGGGTGGATCCGCCCGAGGAGGAGGCCGCCGGGTCGACACCGAGCTTCTCCAGGCCGTGGGTGATCTTCGTCGCGACCTGATTGGCGAGCACCGCCCCCAGCACCGAGACACCGATCGTGCCGCCGAGCGAGCGGAAGAAGGTGATCGCACCGCTGGCCGCGCCGATTTCACCGAGCGGGACGGTGTTCTGGAGGACCAGGACCAGGTTCTGCATCGACATGCCGACACCCACGCCGACGGCGAGCATGCCGATCGAGACGAAGACCAGCGACGTCTCGTGGTCGATGGTGGACAGCGCCAGGAAGCCCAGGGTGAGGACGATGACACCGGTGATGATGTACGGCTTCACCTTGCCGGTCTTGGAGACCAGGCGTCCGGCGACGGTGGAGGAGATCAGCACACCGACCATCAGCGGGATGGTGAGGAGTCCGGCCTCGGTCGGTGAGTAGCCGCGGCCGATCTGGAAGTACTGGCCGAGGAAGACCGCGCCGCCGAACATCGCCATGCCGACCGCGAGGCTCGCGACGATGGCGAGTGCGGGATCGCGGCGGCGCACGACGTGGAGCGGAACGACCGGCTCCTTGACCCGGTTCTCGACCACGACGGCCGCGATCAGGATCAGGGCGCTGGCGCCGACCATGACGAGGGTCTGCCAGGACACCCAGTCGAAGTCGTTGCCGACGAACGTGACCCAGAGCAGCAGGAGGCTGACGCCGCCGGCGATCAGGGCGGCTCCGAAATAGTCGACCTTCGTCTCGGGGCGGCGGACCTCGGTGAGGTGCAGGGTGCGGGTGAGCATCACGAAGGCGATCAGCGTGAACGGTACGGCGACGAAGAAGCACCAGCGCCAGCCGAGCCACGACGTGTCGGTGATGAAGCCGCCCAGCAGCGGACCGCCGACGGTGGCGACGGCCAGGACGCCGCCCAGGTATCCGTTGTACCGGCCGCGCTCCTTGGGGCTGACCATCGCGGCGATGATGACCTGGACGAGCACCTGCAGAGCGCCCATGCCGAGGCCCTGAACGGCACGGAAGGCGATCAACTGACCGGTGGACTGGGCGAATCCACAGGCCAGCGACGCGATCACGAAGATGCCGATGGATATCTGGAGCAGCAGCTTCTTGCTGAACAGGTCGGCGAGCTTGCCCCAGATGGGAGTGGAGGCCGTGGAGGCCAGCAGGGACGCGGTGACGACCCAGGTGTACTGCGACTGAGTGCCGTTGAGCGAGCCGATGATCTTCGGCAGCGCCACGGAGACCACCGTGGTGCTGATCATGGCCACGAACAACACGATCAGCAGCCCGCTCAGCGCCCGCAGCACGTGACGGTGATCCATCGGCGCCGCTTCGGTCGGCGCAGCCGTTTGTGCGCTCACGCGCAACCTCCGGAAGGTTCGAACAGGGGTTCAGGAAAGTTGACTTCACCTTACATGCTCATTGAGCAATTTTTCCCAACGTGCAATTATTCCCGGCCTGGAGATAATGAACCCATGGAGAGCTCTGTGGGACTGCGGGAACGCAAGAAGGAAGCCACCAGGCAGGCTGTGCACAAGGCGACCTTGCGGCTCACCATCGAGCACGGCTTCGACCACGTCACGGTGGAGGCCGTCGCGGACGAGGCCGGGATCTCCCGCAGAACGTTCTCCAACTACTTCACGGGCAAGGAGGACGCCCTCCTGTACGGGGAGGAGCAGCAGATCAGGGAACTCGTCCGCACCGTCCGCGAACGGCCCGCCGAGGAGACCGCGTGGGAGGCCCTGCGGGCGGCCATGACGCAGTTCGCCCAACGGGTTTCACCACCGGAGCGCGCATGGGCCCTGCGGACCCGGCTGGCGATGCGTCACCCTTCGCTGCTCGCCCGTCAGCTCGCCAACCACGCCGCCCTGGAACGGGACCTGGCCGACGCCGTGGCGCCCCGCCGGGGTCCGTCGGACGGGCCGGTCCGCCCCCTGGTCCTGGCCGCGGCGTTCCTCTCGTCGCTGCGGATCGCCATGCGCATGTGGATCGAGGAGGGCATGGCCCGGGAGCCCGCCGACGTGATCGACGAGATCCTGGACGAGATGGCCTGCCGGTTCGACTGAGCCCGACACATCGCGCAACGGCCGGAGGAAGAGACCACCGAAGAGCGGAAGAGACCGCCGAAGAGCCGCACGCCGACCTCGGGCGGGGACGGCCGCGGAAAGCCGGCACACCGACCTCGGGCGGGAACGGTCGCAGAAAGCCGGCACGCCGATTGGACGGGAACGGCCCGGAAAGCCGGCACACCGACCGCCGGGGGAAAATCGCCAGGGCGTCGAGCCGTCCGACCGCGGAGCAGCGCTCACGGGCCTGCCGGAAACCGTCCAGCACGCTCGCCGGACTGCGGGCCGGAGGCACGCCGCCCCCGGCCCGGATCGCACGAGGTCGCCGCGAGCGGCCGACCTCGTGTCACAGCACCGGCAGCAGCGCCTTCAGCTCGAAGGCCGTGACCTCGCTGCGGTACTCCTCCCACTCCTGCTTCTTGTTCCGGAGGAAGAAGTCGAAGACGTGCTCGCCGAGCGTCTCGGCGAGCAGTTCGCTCTTCTCCATCAGCGAGATCGCCTCGCCCAGGTTCTGCGGCAGCGGCTCGATGCCCATCGCACGGCGCTCGGCGTCGGACAGTGCCCAGACGTCGTCGTCGGCTCCGGCCGGGAGTTCGTACCCCTCCTCTATGCCCTTGAGGCCCGCGGCGAGCAGCACCGCGTACGCCAGGTAGGGGTTGGCTCCGGAGTCGATGGAGCGGACCTCGACGCGGGCGGAGCCGGTCTTGCCGGGCTTGTACATCGGGACGCGGATGAGCGCGGAGCGGTTGTTGTGGCCCCAGCAGATGTACGAAGGGGCCTCGCCGCCGGCGCCCGCGGCACGGGTGGAGCCGCCCCAGATGCGCTTGTAGGAGTTGACCCACTGGTTCGTCACGGCGGAGATCTCCGCGGCGTGGGTGAGCAGGCCGGCGATGAAGGAGCGGCCGACCTTGGACAGCTGGTACTCGGCACCCGACTCGTAGAAGGCGTTGCGGTCGCCCTCGAAGAGGGAGAGGTGGGTGTGCATGCCCGAGCCGGGGTACTCGGAGAACGGCTTCGGCATGAACGTCGCCTGCACGCCCTGCTCCAGCGCGACCTGCTTCATCACCAGCCGGAAGGTCATGATGTTGTCGGCCGTGGAGAGGGCGTCCGCATACCGCAGGTCGATCTCCTGCTGGCCGGGGGCGCCCTCGTGGTGGCTGAACTCGACCGAGATGCCCATGGATTCGAGCATGGTGATCGCCTGACGGCGGAAGTCCATGCCGACGTTCTGCGGGGTGTGGTCGAAGTAGCCGGAGTTGTCGGCGGGGGTGGGGCGACTGCCGTCGACCGGCTTGTCCTTCAGCAGGAAGAACTCGATCTCCGGGTGGGTGTAGAAGGTGAAGCCCAGGTCGGAGGTCTTGGCGAGGATGCGCTTGAGGACGAAGCGCGGGTCCGCGAAGGACGGCGAACCGTCGGGCATCAGGATGTCGCAGAACATCCGGGCCGTGCCGGGGGCCTCCGCGCGCCACGGCAGGATCTGGAACGTTCCCGGGTCCGGCTTGGCGATCATGTCGGACTCGTACACCCGGGCGAAGCCCTCGATGGCCGAGCCGTCGAAGCCGATGCCCTCGTCGAACGCCTGCTCCAGCTCGGCGGGCGCGACGGCAACGGACTTGAGGTAGCCGAGGACATCGGTGAACCACAGCCGCACGAAGCGGATGTCGCGCTCCTCCAGCGTCCTGAGGACGAATTCCTGCTGCTTGTCCATAGCCACATCCTTGCAGTTCAGACGGTCCGTGCACCACCGCCCGGGGTAGGGGAGAAGCTCCAGTATCACGACCCGGGATTTCACCCAGATTACGCACACGACGTGAGATGAAGCACCCGGCCACCCACTACGATCGGCGCCCATGGTGCGCACGGGGCGAAGCGGCCTCGCGACTGCCCGGTACGCACCGGTTTCACCCCCCTGCTTCTCGTCCCTGCCCACCCCCTCGCAGAAGGACCTGACGACATGAGCTTCGACCGCAGGACCCGTATAGAGCAGATGCGCAACGCCGACCGCACGCGGGACCGCCGCAACCGTGTCCTGGCCATAAGCCTGAGCGTCCTCGTCGTCGCGGGCCTGGTCGGTTTCGGCTCGTACCTGGTGCTGGACAAGTCCGAGGCGTCGGAGAAGAAGCAGGCCGCCCGGGCGGAGGACCAGAAGGCGTCCGCGGAGGAGCAGAAGGAGCTCGCCGCCGAGTCGATCGAGGGGCTGAAGACGTGGGACGCGAAGAAGCTCACCCGCAACCACGTCGACGAGACCGTCACCTACCCGATGAAGCCCCCGGTGGGCGGTGACCACAACCCCGTATGGATGAACTGCGACGGCGAGGTATACAAAAAGGCGATCCGTGATGTGAACGCCGTGCACTCACTGGAACACGGATCGGTGTGGGTGACGTACACGGACAAGGCGTCGGACGCCGACGTGGCGAAGCTCGCCGAGCGGGTCGGCAGGACGCCGTACACGCTGATGAGCCCGTACGAGGACCAGGCCGGGACGATCATGCTGAGTGCCTGGGGCAATCAGGTGACGGTGGACAGCGCCGACGACCGGCGGGTCGACCAGTTCTTCGCCAAGTTCGTCCAGGGGGCGCAGACACCCGAGCCCGGTGCGGCGTGCACGGGCGGACTGGGGGCCCCGTGACCGCTGTGGGACGTGGTCGGCGCGCCCGGTGGGCGGCGGGCTCCGCCGTCGTGGTCGCACTGCTGTTCGCGGGGGCGGCGACGGTCGCCTCCGCACGGGACGACGGGGCGGACCACGCCGCCGCCCCCGCTCCCCGCACGCCCGCGGTGGACTCGGCGGACGCCGGTTTCGCCCGCGACATGGCGGTCCACCACCAGCAGGCGGTGGAGATGTCCTTCATCGTGCGCGACCGCACGGGGGACGAGGAGGTTCGCCGTCTCGCGTACGACATCGCCAACACCCAGGCCAACCAGCGCGGCATGATGCTCGGCTGGCTGGATCTGTGGGAGCTGCCGAAGGCCGCCGCGGGGCAGGAGCCCATGGCGTGGATGGCGACCGGTCACGAGGGGCACACCAAGAACGGCACAGACGGCACAGACGGCATGGACGGCATGGACGGCATGGACGACATGGACGGCATGGACGGGATGGCGGGCACGGGGACCGGGTACCGGCCCCATGACGGTTCCCTCATGCCCGGCATGGCCACCAGGACCGAGCTGGACCGGCTCCGCGGCGCGAGCGGCAAGAAGGCCGAGGTCCTGTATCTCCAGCTGATGACCGACCACCACAAGGGCGGCATCGACATGGCCCGCGGCTGCGCACGACTGTGCACGGTGAAGGTGGAGAAGCGGCTGGCCCAGGGAATGGTCGAGGCCCAGCAGTCCGAGCTGGACGTGATGGCCCGCATGCTGGCCGCGCGGGGCGCGAAGCCCCGGCCCTGAAAGATTCCCTCCGCGCCACATATGCACCCGAACGGGTGATAGCGGTCGCGTACCCCGAACGGGCCCATGACGATGGGTTCGCTCGGGGTCGAACAGCATGCCCGACGGCACGCAGGAGGAATCCCTCATGACCACCGCCAAGGACATCATGCACACCGGGGCCACATGGATCCCCGCGCACGAGACACTCGACCGCGCCGCGCAGCTGATGCGCGACCACAAGGTGGGCGCACTGCCCATCTCGGCCCACGGCGAAGAGGACCGGATGATCGGCATCCTCACGGACCGCGACATCGTGGTCGGCTGTGTGGCGATGGGCCACGACCCGTCGAGGATGACCGCGGGCGACCTCGCCCACGGCACCCCTCGCTGGATCGAGTCGAACGCGGAAGTGGAGAGCGTTCTGGAGGAGATGCAGACCCATCGGATCCGCCGGCTCCCGGTGGTCGAGAACAAGAAACTGATCGGCATGATCAGCGAGGCCGATCTGGCACAACACCTCTCCGACGAGCAACTCGCCGCCTGGGTGGAGAAGGTCTACGCCCCCAGCTGACCCGCTCACGGACACGCTCCGAAGGCCCGGCACCCCTTGGCCACGAGAGGTGCCGGGCCGCCGCACATCCACCCATCGGGCCCTCCCCCGTTGTGGCGATACGTTTCCGCGCGCGGCACATACGGAGCGGGGGTAGGGTGCGAACATGACTCTGAGTGGATGCGTGGCATACGGACAGTTGCCTCCGTCCGTTGTGCTGCCCGCAGGATCCACTCGCCTCCTCGGGGGTGTCGTGCAGCGGGTGCGGTCGGCCGCGCGGCCGGTCCGGGCCCGTCTCGCCCCGTTGTCGGAGTTCCGCATAGGGAAGGGGTGCCTGCCCCTTCCCCAGCGGCCCGAACACCGACAACACCCCGAGGTGCCCCGCCATGCGTACTCCACCCACCCGACGTGCCGTGCTCGGCGCCGCTGTCGCCACTGCCGGAACGGCGGTCCTGGCCTCCTGCTCCGGTGAAGCCGACACGGGCCGCAGCGGTACGAAGTCCGGCGGCCCGAACGCCGGCGGCACGAGCCACGGCGGTGCGAACCACGGGGCCGCCCCCCGCGGGAAGGCCCAGGGCGAGTACGTCTCCCCGGACGGGGAGGAGGTCGCCGCGGCCGAGGCCCGGCGGGTCTCCGGCCCCGTGCACAAGGTCGACCTCATCGCGACCCCGTCACGCCTCGATCTGGGCGGCGGCCTCGTCGTCAGCTCCTGGGCGTACGACGCCCGGCTGCCCGGCAAGGAACTCCGGGTCAAGGTCGGCGACACCCTGGCGCTCACCCTCGCCAACCACCTTCCGACGACCACCAGCCTGCACTGGCACGGGCTCAATGTGCGCAACAACATGGACGGCGTACCCGACCTGACCCAGGCGCCCATCAAGCAGGGCGCGGCATACGCGTACCGCTTCAAGGTGCCGCATCCGGGAACGTACTGGTTCCATCCGCACACAGGTGTCCAGCAGGACCGCGGCCTGTACGCGCCGCTGATCGTCGACGACCCCAAGGAGCCCCTGAAGTACGACAAGGAGTGGGTCGTCGTCCTCGACGACTGGGTCGACGGGGTGGACGGCTCCACACCGGACGGGGTGCTCAACCAGCTCAGCGGGGGCAGGGGCGGCATGAACCACGGCGGGTCGGGACACGGCGGCGGGAACGGCGCGGACGGCGGGAGCGATGCGGGCCACGCCGGGCACGGGGGCTCCCCCGGGTCCGCCCAGGGCCGCTCCGGTCCCTCGCGGATGGCGAAGGATTCCTTCAGCGAACTGCTCGACAGCCACGGGGGCGATGTCGCCTACCCGTACTACCTGATCAACGGCCGCGTCCCGACGGACCCCACCTCCTTCGCCGCCAGGCCCGGCGACCGGATCCGGCTGCGCATCATCAACGCGGGCGGCGACACCGCGTTCCGTGTCGCGCTCGGCGGCCACCGGATGACGATCACCCACACCGACGGCTACCCGGTCCGCCACACCCCGACGGACGCCCTGCTGCTGGGCATGGGCGAGCGGTACGACGTGCTGGTCACCGCCGGGGACGGGGTGTTCCCGCTGACCGCGCTCGCCGAGGGCAAGAAGGCGTCGGCGCTGGCCCTCCTGCGCACCGGACAGGGCGCGGCACCCTCGTCCTCCGTACGGCCGAAGGAGCTGGACGGGGAGCTGGTGCAGGCGCACGACCTGTCACCGGACGAATCCGTGGCGCTGTCCGTCCGCGAGCCCGACCGGACGCTGCGGTTCAGGATGACCGGCGACATGGGCGCCTACAACTGGGCCTTCGACCACAAGCCCTACGACCCGCGGCAACGCCATCCGGCCAGGGAGGGCGAGCGGGTCCGGATGGAGTTCTACAACGTCACGGAGATGTGGCACCCCATCCATCTGCACGGCCACTCGTTCGGGGTGGTGGGCGCGGCGGGGCCGAGTCGCAAGGCCTCCCACCGGGGCCAGTCGGCCTGGGCGCGCAAGGACACCGCGATCATCCGGCCGAACAGCTCGCTGGCCGTGGAGTTCGACGCGGACAACCCGGGCCTGTGGATGCTCCACTGCCACAACATCTACCACTCGGACGTGGGCATGATGACGGTTCTCGGCTATCTCCGCTGAGCCGTTCCGGCGGGCGGCGCGGCGAACACGCGAGCCGTAACCGGCGGGCGGCGCGGCAATCACGCGAGCCGTTCCCAGCGGGCGGCGCGGCAATCACGTGAGCCGTTCCCGGTGGTGGGGCGCGGCAATCACGCGGCCCGCCAGGACATCGCGTCAGTCAGACGATTACACTGGTGCGCGTGCCTCAACTACGCCTCGCACTGAATCAGATCGACTCGACCGTCGGTGACCTCTCCGGCAACGCCGAGGCGATCGTCCACTGGACCCGGCACTCCGCCGAACAGGGCGCCCATCTGGTGGCGTTCCCCGAGATGATGCTGACCGGCTACCCCGTCGAGGACCTGGCCCTGCGGTCGTCCTTCGTCGAGGCCTCGCGTCAGGCGCTGCGCGCGCTCGCCGCCCGCCTCGACGCGGAGGGCTTCGGGGAGCTGCCGGTCGTCGTCGGCTACCTCGACCGCTCCGAGACGGCCCAGCCGCGCTACGGGCAGCCCGCCGGCGCCCCGCGGAACGCCGGCGCGGTGCTGCACCGCGGGCAGGTCGCGCTGACCTTCGCCAAGCACCACCTCCCCAACTACGGCGTCTTCGACGAGTTCCGTTACTTCGTACCGGGCGACTCGATGCCGGTCGTACGGATCCACGGCGTCGATGTGGCGCTCGCGATCTGCGAGGACCTCTGGCAGGACGGCGGCCGGGTGCCGGCCGCGCGGGCCGCCGGTGCCGGACTGCTGTTGTCGATCAACGCCTCGCCCTACGAGCGGGACAAGGACGACACCCGGCTGGAACTGGTCCGCAAGCGGGCCCAGGAGGCCGGCTGCACCACCGCGTACCTGGCCATGATCGGCGGCCAGGACGAGCTGGTCTTCGACGGTGACTCGATCGTCGTCGACCGGAACGGCGATGTGATCGCCCGCGCCCCGCAGTTCGCCGAAGGCTGTGTCGTGCTCGACCTGGACCTGCCGGCCGCCGCGGCCGACGCCCCCTCCGGTGTGGTGAACGACGGACTGCGCATCGAGCGCGTGGTGCTCTCCGAGGAACCTCTCCCGGCGTACGAGACGGAGCTGACCGGCGGTTACGCGGAGCGGCTCGACGACGACGAGGAGCTGTACTCGGCGCTGGTCGTGGGCCTGCGCGCGTACGCCGCGAAGAACGGCTTCGGCAGTGTGCTGATCGGGCTCTCCGGCGGGATCGACTCGGCGCTGGTCGCGGCCATCGCCTGCGACGCGCTGGGCGCGCAGAACGTGTACGGCATCTCGATGCCGTCGAAGTACTCCTCGGACCACTCCAAGGGCGACGCGGCCGAGCTGGCCCGCCGTACCGGGCTGAACTTCCGCACCGTGCCGATCGAGCCGATGTTCGACGCGTACATGGGCTCGCTGGGGCTCGTCGGCCTCGCCGAGGAGAACCTCCAGTCCCGGCTGCGCGGCACGATGCTGATGGCCGTCTCCAACCAGGAGGGTCAGATCGTCCTCGCCCCCGGCAACAAGTCCGAGTTGGCGGTCGGCTACTCCACGCTGTACGGCGACTCGGTCGGGGCGTACGGCCCGATCAAGGACGTCTACAAGACGTCGGTCTTCCGCCTCGCGAAGTGGCGCAACCGCGCCGCCGAGGAGCGCGGGCAGACCCCGCCGATCCCGGAGGCGTCCATCACCAAGCCGCCGAGCGCCGAGCTGCGCCCGGGACAGGTCGACACGGACTCGCTGCCCGATTACGACGTGCTGGACCGGATCCTGGAGCTGTACGTGGACCGGGACCAGGGTCTGGACGAGATCGTCGCGGCCGGCTTCGACGAGGCGCTGGTGGCGAAGACGCTGCGGATGGTGGACACGGCGGAGTACAAGCGACGGCAGTATCCGCCGGGCACGAAGATCTCTCCGAAGGGCTTCGGCAAGGACCGGCGGCTGCCGATCACCAACCGGTGGCGCGAGTCGGTGTGAGCGGTGGATCACCGGGCCACCGGTGATCGTTCTGTCCTCCGCCTCCGGGCGGGCTTGATATCAGGCCCGCCCGGAGACGGAGGGACGCGTACGGCCGCGCTTCAGCGTGCTTCAGCGCGCGTCTGCTCCGGCCTCGCTCAGCGTGGTCCGCGCCTCCGCACTCGCACTCGCACTCGCACTCGCACTCGCACTCGCACTCGCACTCGCGACGATCCGCGACACGCCCCGGCTCTCCCGGTCCAGCACACCCGCTGTGACCGCCACCGCCAGGCCCGCGACCGCGAGAGCGGCGCCGACCAGGGCCGGGGACGTCCAGCCCCAGCCCGCCGCGATCGCCGCGCCGCCCAGCCACGCGCCGCCCGCGTTGGCCAGGTTGAACGCGGAGTGGTTGGAGGCGGACGCCAGGGTCGGGGCGTCCTTGGCCTTGTTCATGACCAACATCTGGAGCGGGGTGGTCGTCATGAAGCCGACCCCACCGAGCAGCACCACCATCACCAGCGCCGCCCACCGCACGTGGACGACGAAGGGGAAGACGACCAGGACGACGGCGAGCGCGCCGAGCGCGCCGTACAGCGTCGGGCGCAGTGCCCGGTCCGTGAGCGGGCCCGCGGCGAGCGCCCCGAGGGTCATGCCGATGCCGAAGAGCGCGAGCACCAGTGTCACGGAGGTCTCGCCGAAGCCCATGACCTCGGTGGTCATGGACGAGAGGTAGGAGTACACGGCGAACACTCCGGCGAAGCCGAGTACGGCGGTGAGCAGGCCGAGCAGCACCTGCCGGTTGCCGAGGGCGCGCATCTCGCGGCCCAGGCCCTGGTGCTCGTCGACGGGTACGTGCGGCACGAGCCGGGCGAGCGCCGTCATCGCGCAGAGTCCGATCACCGCGACGACCAGGAACGTGGCCCGCCAGCCGAGGTGCTGGCCGAGCAGGGTGGCGGCCGGGACGCCGACGATGTTCGCGACGGTGAGGCCGAGGAACATGGTCGCCACGGCCCGCGCCCGGCGCCCTTCGGAGACCAGCCGGGCGGCGACGACCGCGCCGACGCCGAAGAACGCCCCGTGCGGCAGCCCGGCGAGGAACCGGCCGGCGAGCAGCCAGCCGAAGCCCGGAGCGAAGGCGGAGGCGAGGTTGCCGACCGTGAAGAGGGCCATCAGCAGCAGAAGCATCCGCTTCCGCGGGATCCGGGAGCCGACGGCGGTGAGCAGCGGGGCACCGAGGACGACGCCGATCGCGTACGCCGACACGAGATGGCCCGCGGTGGGTACGGAGGTGCCCAGGTCGTCCGCGACGTTGGGCAGGAGGCCCATCATCACGAACTCCGTGGTACCGATGCCGAAGGCGCTCACAGCGAGTGCGAGCAGGGCCAGGGGCATGAAGAAGAACCTCTTTCGGGGTGGGGCCGCCCGGCCCGGCTCAGGCGGGCGGCAGCAGCGGAGCGTCGGCTTCGTTGCCGGCCCAGATTAAGTATTCGCGCGGAACAAAGTGTGACAGACGATGTGCACCTGGAGGTAAACGGGCCGTTGCGACGGAGGGCGCGGCAGGCGGCGATCACGATTCGGCCGAGGTGCGCCGGAAGCGCACCGCCCCCTGCCCTTCAAGCCGATGCCCGCTCGACCGGTGGATTCCCGTCGCCCATGCGTGGCCGACCAGACCGCCGTGGCAGGCCGGGCGCCCTGTGGACTGTGGCCTGTCCGGCCGCCCCTGATCGTCCCTGCTCTGCGCGGTGCGGTGGGCCCGGGCGAGGTGGACAGACCCGGCCGTCCGCCGCTCAAAGCTCCGCAAACGCCCCGACCGGGCCCGGTCGGGAACCCCGCCGTCCCGCCGCTCACACCTCCACGCGCGCCCTGACCGGGCCCGTCGGGAACCCCGCCCTCCCGCCGCTCACACCTCCACGCGCGCCCCGACCGGGCCCGTCGGGAACCCCGCCCTCCCGCCGCTCAAAGCTCCACGGACGCCCCGACCAGGCCCGGTCGGGAACCCCGCCGTCCCGCCCGTCACACCTCCACGCGCGCCGCGATCGGAAGGTGGTCGCTGTCCGTCGCCGGGAGCGTCCACGACGACATCGGCTCGACACCCTTCACCATGATCTGGTCGATCCGTGCCATCGGGAACGACGCGGGCCAGCTGAAGCCGAACCCGTCGCCGGCGGCGCCCTGGGTGGACCTCATCTGGGAGGTGACCTCGTGGAGCGAGCGGTCGTTCATCGTGCCGTTGAGATCGCCGAGCAGGACCACCTTGCCGAGCCGTTCGTCGGCGATGGCCTCGCCGAGGGCGTCCGCGCTGGCGTCGCGCTGGTTCGCGGTGAATCCGGCGTGCAGCTTGACGCGCACGGACGGCATATGAGCCACGTAGACGGCGATCTTGCCCTCGGGTGTCGCCACCGTGGAACGCATCGCGCGGGTCCAGCCCATCTTGATGTCGACCGGCCGCGTCTGGCTCATCGGGTACTTGCTCCACAGTCCGACGGTCCCCTGCACCGAGTGATAGGGGAAGCGGTCGGCGAGCGCCGCCTCGTACGCCGAGACCTTGCCGCTCGGCAGCTCCTGAAGGGCGATGATGTCGGCGCCCGAGCCCGCGACCTGCCGGGCCGTGCCCGAGGGGTCGGGGTTGTCGGCGTTGACGTTGTGGGTGGCCACGGTGAGATCCCCGCCGCTGCCCGACTTGTCGGTGAGCAGCCCGCCGAAAAGATTGAGCCAGACCGCGACCGGCAACAGCAGGGCGATCAGCGCGGTCGCCGACCGCCGCACCAGGCCCAGGATCAGCAGCAGGGGGATGAACACCGCGATCCACGGCAGGAACGTCTCGGTGAGGCTGCCCAGATTGCCGATGGTGTTCGGGATGTCGGAATGCAGGAGCATCACGAGGGAGAGGAGGACCGCGCAGACGGCGAGAACGATGCCGCGCCGCCAGGTGCCCTTGTCCCGCGTCCAGCGGGTCCAGCGGGTCCATCTGTCCCGCAGGCCGCGGAACCGGGATCCGGCCCCTGTGCGCTGCGGCTCCGCACGGCCGTTCCCGGTGTCCGTTCCGTACGCCTGCACCATTGCGCTGTCCTCACTGCCTTGCCGTGCATGTCGCCGCGCCCTCGACCCTAGGCGATGCCCGGCGCGTTTCCCGCCGTCCACGACGGCGGTACTGCCACGAGGACGAAGGACGGGGTGCGAGGAGTTCCACCGCGGAGGAATCCGCGGGCGGCTTGTGACAGAACGATCACATACGGGCGGGTCCGGGTGCGTCAGTCGTCGGCACGGGGCCGCGGGGCGAGGCCCTCGGTCAGGGCCCGGATGATGCTGTCGGCGAGATCCTCGGGCAGCGGCGCGTCGGGCCGGTGAATGGTGCGGACGAGCATGGGGCCCAGGAACAGGTCGTCCAACAGCTCCGCATCCAGATCCCCGCGGAGTTCACCCGCGTCGACCGCCCGCCGCACGGCGGCCAGCATCGCGGCCCGGCGGGGCGCCACGATGGTGCACTGGTATTCGGACCACAGCTTGGGGTGGCTCTTCATCTGCACGAAGACGTTGTGGAGCAGGACGGAGGAGCGCTGGGCCAGGCCCCGTCTGCGCATCGACTCCAGCAACAGCCGCAGGTCGTCGAGGCCCGCGGTGCCCGAGACGTCGGGTTCCGGGAGCTCGATGTCGCGCAGGACGTCGACGAAGAGTTCTTCCTTGCCGTGCCACCGCCGGTAGATGGTCGCTTTGCCGACCCCCGCGGTCCGGGCAATACGCTCGATGGACAGGCCGGCCAGGGGCTCTCCGGCCTCCAGCAGTTCGACGACGGCGTCCAGGATCGCCCGCTCGGCCGCGGCGCTGCGCGGTCGGCCCCTGCGTGGTTCCGGATCCTCCCGGACCGGGAAGCCCTGGCCCTGTGCCTGTGTCCGCACGTGAATCCACCTCTCGCCGCACCGTCCGCCGTCCCGATTCTCCCCGACGGGGGCGGTGCCCCGGTGAGCCGCCTTCGGATTCCGGGGACTTCCGGAATCCGAAGGCGGCGTCGTTCGGTCGTCCGGGGCCAAACGCCGTCACCTGCCCGCCGTGGCACCCACCGGCTGTTCGCCCTTCTCCGCCCCGCCGGGCTTCTCTCCGTCGGGCGTCTTCCCCGGCAGGAACGCCACCACCACGAGAGCGCCCACGAGAGCGACGGCCGCCGAACCGATGGCGGTGACATGCATCGCCTTCAGGAAGGCGTCGTTGGCCGCGGTGACCAGCGGGGCGCCCGCCGGCCCCAGCTTTTCCGCGATGCCGAGCGTCGCCTCGATCGACTCCCCTGCCGCCTCCCTGGCACCCGCCGGAAGCGCACCGAGGTGGCCCTCGATGTCACCGCGGTAGACCGTGGACAGCACCGAGCCGAGCACGGCTATCCCGAGCGCCCCGCCGACCTGCCGGAAGGTGTTGTTGATGGCCGATCCGGAACCGGCCTTCTCCCTGGGCAGCGCCTGCATCACGGCGACCGTGACCGGCGTCATCACGTGCGCCATGCCCGTGCCCTGGACGAAGAACAGCACGCACATCACCCAGACCGGCGTGGTGGCGTCGAACAGGGCGAACGCCGCAAGGCCGATCGCGACCAGCAGCATGCCGACGGCGCAGACCGCACGGACGCCGAACCGGGCGACGACCAGCCGGGCGCGCGGCGCGAAGACCATCTGGGCGATGGCCAGGGGCAGGATCAGCAGGCCGGTCTGCAACGCGCTCCAGCCGCGCACGCTCTGCATGTAGAAGGCGGAGAAGAAGGTCACGCCCATCAGCGCGAAGAAGACCAGGGTGATGGCGGCGACAGCCGCGGAGAACGACGGCTGCTTGAAGTACGAGACGTCGATGGCCGGGTGGCTGGTGCGCTTCTCGTGCCAGACGAACGCGGCCAGGACGACCAGACCGCCGACGATCGAGAGGAGCACCACGGCGTCGGTGAAGTCGGCGAGCTCGCCACCGCGGATGATGCCGAACACCAGCAGGACCAGACCCACGACGGACAGCACGACACCGAGCGGGTCGATCCGGCCCGGGGCGGGGTCCTTGGAGTCCGGCACGAGCAGCACCATCGCGATCAGCGCAACGACCACCACGGGCACGTTGACCAGGAAGATCGAGCCCCACCAGAAGTGTTCGAGGAGCAGTCCACCGGTGATCGGGCCGATCGCGATGCCCAGGCCCACGCCGCCGGCCCAGATACCGATGGCCTTGGGCTGCTCGTCGCGTTCGAAGACGTTCATCAGGACGGCGAGCGTGGCCGGCATGACGAACGCCGCTCCGAAGCCCATCACGGCCCGCCAGGTGATCAGCTGGGCCGGCGAGTCGGACAGGGAGGCCAGGGCGGATCCGACGCCGAAGAGGAAGATGCCGAGAAGAAGGACCTTCTTGCGGCCGATGCGGTCGCCGAGCAGACCCGCGGTGAAGAGGAGACCGGCGAAGACGAGCGTATAGGCGTTGATCGCCCATTCCAGCTCGCTCTGCGTGGCTCCGAGACCGGTGGGTGCGGGGCTGGCGATCACCTTGATCGCGACATTCAGGATCGAGTTGTCCAGCACCACGATGAGCAGGCTGAACATCAGAACGGCGAGGATTGCCCAACGGCGGCGGTGTACCGCCTCGGGGACTTGGGGCTGGGCGACGCGAGCGCCCGACGGTATGGACATGGCGACGAGGCTATAGAGGTTTCGATACGAGACCGTCTCGTATTATAAAATCTTTACCAGGCGTATGCCTTCCGAAGGTGTGTACGCAGATTCCGGCCCGGGGTGCACGGGTTCCGGCCAGAGTGCGCGCGGGATTCGAGGGTGTGTGCGCGGGCCCACGCCCTGCGGCGTGCGGGCCCACTTCCCGTGGACGGCCGCGGGATGCCACCATGGAACCGGTCCGGGGACGCCGTCAGGGCGCCTCGAGATGACGAAGGAGCCGTCAGGCAATGTCGCTTCAGGCTGCGCAGAACAAGCCCGCCACACCCTCCTCGGGTGCCCCCGCCGACAGCAGCAAGGCGCTGTACGGAGGCAAGAGCACCCGCCGTATCTCCATCCACGACATCGCCGCCGCCACGGAGCGCGGCGAGAAGTGGCCCATGCTCACCGCCTACGACGCGATGACCGCGTCCGTCTTCGACGAGGCCGGCATCCCGGTCATGCTCGTCGGCGACTCCATGGGCAACTGCCACCTCGGCTACGAGACCACCGTCCCGGTCACGATGGACGAGATGGCCGTCCTCTCCGCCGCTGTCGTACGGGGCACCAAGCGCGCCCTGATCGTCGCCGACCTGCCCTTCGGGGCGTACCAGGAAGGGCCCGTCCAGGCCCTGCGCAACGCGACCCGGCTGATCAAGGAGTCCGGTGTCGGTGCGGTCAAGCTGGAAGGCGGCGAGCGCAGCCACGAACAGATCCGGCTGCTGGTCGACGCCGGTATCCCGGTCATGGCCCACATCGGCCTGACCCCGCAGTCCGTCAACGCGATGGGCTACCGGGTGCAGGGCCGCGGCGAGGAGGCCGCACAGCAGTTGCTGCGCGACGCCAAGGCCGTGCAGGACGCGGGTGCTTTCGCCGTCGTCCTGGAGCTCGTACCGGCCGAGCTGGCCGCCGAGGTCACCCGCACCCTGCACATCCCGACCGTCGGCATCGGTGCCGGTCCCGGCACGGACGCCCAGGTACTGGTCTACACCGACATGGTCGGACTGACCGGTGGCAAGGTGCCGCGCTTCACCAAGCAGTACGCGAACCTGCGCAAGACCCTCGGTGACGCGGCGAAGGAGTTCGCCGAGGAGGTCGTGGGCGGCGACTTCCCGGCAGCCGAGCACACCTTCCACTAGTCACGTCCGGCTCCACCAGTCACGTCCGGGCCCCGGGTCACGTCCGGTTCCCCCGGCCACGAGCCACTGCCCGCACCACCGACAGCCCGCCGACATCCCCCATCGGCGGGCTGTCGGCCTGTTGTCGGCGGACTGTCGGTGGCGCCTGGTCCCATAGGGGGCATGACGCGAATCGACAAGAACCCCAGGAGCGGCTCGAACGCCGTCGAGGTCCGGGGGCTGGTCAAGCACTACGGCTCGACCAAGGCGCTGGACGGCGTGGACCTCGATGTCCGCGAAGGCACCGTGCTCGGTGTGCTCGGCCCCAACGGCGCAGGCAAGACCACTCTCGTGCGCTGCCTGTCCACCCTGATCGTCCCCGACGCGGGGCACGCCGTCGTGGCGGGCTACGACGTGGTGAAGCAGCCCCGGCAGCTGCGCCGCGTGATCGGTCTCACCGGCCAGTACGCCTCGGTCGACGAGAAGCTCTCCGGCTGGGAGAACCTCTACATGATCGGACGGCTGCTCGATCTGCCGCGCAAGGCGGCCCGGTCCCGGGCCGACGAGCTCCTGGAGCGGTTCTCGCTCACCGACGCGGGCAGGAGGGCCGCGATGGACTACTCCGGCGGCATGCGGCGCCGGCTCGACCTGGCCGCCTCGATGATCGGCAGCCCGGCCGTCCTCTATCTGGACGAGCCGACGACGGGGCTCGACCCCCGGACCCGTAACGAGGTCTGGGACGAGGTCCAACGGATGGTCGCGGAGGGGGCGACCGTCCTGCTCACCACCCAGTACATGGAAGAGGCCGAGCAGCTCGCCAGCGAGCTGACGGTCATCGACAAGGGCAGGATCATCGCCAACGGCGGGGTGGACGAACTCAAGGCGAAGGTCGGCGGACGCACCCTCCAGATCCGGCCCTCGGACCCGGCTCAGCTGCCCGCGATGGCACAGGCCCTCAGGGAGGCCGGCCTCGACGGGGTCGCGGGCGCGCAGGCCGTCCCGGACGAGGGACTGCTGTACGTACCGATCCTCAGCGACCAGCAGCTGACCGCCGTCATCGGCCTGCTCGGCACCCGGGGCTTCTCGCTGGCGCACGTCGCCACCGCGCTGCCCAGCCTGGACGAGGTCTTCCTGGCCATCACCGGCGAGAAGAGCGCTTCCGCCGTCGACACGACACCCGAGGAGGTCGCGGCATGAGCACGACGACTCTGAAGCCCGCTCCCGCCGGCACCACCGCTTCCCCCCGGCCGCCGGCGGCCGGCGGCGAGGGCCGGATCGGGCTGCGGGGCAACCTGCGGCACATCGGGGCGCTGATGCGCCGCAATCTGCTCCAGATCAAGAAGGATCCGGAGTCGATGTTCGACGTGCTGCTGATGCCCATCGTCTTCACTCTGCTGTTCGTGTACGTCTTCGGCGGGTCGATCGGCGCGAGCCTGGGCGGCGACCGGCAGACCTACATCAACTACGTGGTTCCCGGTCTGATGGCGATGATGGGCATGAACATCGCCACCGCGGTCGGCACCGGTGTCAACGACGACTTCCGCAAGGGGGTCATGGACCGGTTCCGGACGATGCCGATCGCCCGTTCCTCGGTCCTCATCGCGAAGATCGTGGTCGAACTGGGCCGGATGATGGTCGCCACGGCGATCCTGCTGGGCATGGGCTTCCTGCTCGGCATGGAGCTGAAGACCTCGGTGTTCGGGCTGCTCGCCGCGGTCTGCCTGTCGGCGGCGTTCGGCGCCGCGATCATGTGGATCTTCATCCTGCTCGGGCTGACCCTGAAGACGCCCCAGGCAGTTCAGGGATTGGGGTTCCTGGTGCTCATTCCGCTGCAGTTCGGTTCTTCGATCTTCGCCCCGACCGCGACGATGCCCGGCTGGCTCCAGGCGTTCACCGACTACAACCCGCTGTCCAACCTGGCGGACGCGGCACGCGGGCTGATGACCGGCGGACCGGTCGCCCACGCGGCGTGGCTGACGCTCGGCTGGGCGGTGGCGATCACCGCGGTGACCGCTCCGCTCGCGGTCGCCCGGTTCCGCAAGAAGTCCTGACCGGCGGCCCGGCCCGGTACCGACGGCCTGCCACCCGGCCCGCCGTCGGTCCCGGGCCGGTCTCAGGTCCGGTACCCGTCGACGAGGGCGTCCGCCTCCTCCAAGGAGAGGCCGACGCCCTCGGCGTACGCGGCGTCGTAGGCGACCCGGCCGATCACGGCGACGATCAGTTCCTCCGCCTGGCCGAATTCCTGCCGCTCTATCGGCGCCGCCACATAGCCCTCGGGCAGCAGTCCCTGGCCGGCCCCCAGCAGCCTGGCGGCGAGCGCGGCCCGGTGCTCGCCGCCGATTCCGGCCAACGCCCGTGCGAGGGTGATGAGGTGGATGACGGGCATGTGGGGTGCCATGATCTGCGACAGCTGGTCGTGGCACCGTGACAGGGCCTCCAGGGCCCGGGGCACGGCTTCGGCGTACAGCCCGTCCTGGTTGTCCAGCCAGGCCAGCACACCCAGCACGAACCCGACAAAGGGCGCCAACACATCCGAATTGAAATCCGAGCGCAGCATGCCCAGTTGCTCGCGCGCCTCGTCCGTACGGCCACTGCGGCCCAGCCACAGGGCGAGAAAGAGCCGGACGGCGGGCAACGCCTCGTGTCCCCCCTGACGCCCTGCGGCGAGCAGTTCCCTCAGGATCGCCTCGCCCTCGTCGCCGCGGCCCAGTTCGGTGAGCACGGACGCGTACCTGGCGCGCAGGACCGACACCTGGGACTGGGCGCCGAGCTTCTCCGCGTAGCCGATGGCGGCCCGGAAGTCGTCGGCCGCGCGGGTGTACTCGCCCCGCTTCTCGTTGGCCTCGCCCCGGGACGAGAGGGCTTCCGCGGTGCCCCAGTCGTCGCTGAGCCGGGTGTAGATCTCCAGGCTCTCGTCGGCGTCCGCGTGTGCGTCGCCCGCCCACTCGGACCGGTTGGCCAGCACATTGGCCCGCATCTGGAGGGCCGAGGCCAGCTCCCATTCGTAGCCGAACTCCCGGCTGGCGCGGACCGTTTCGTCCAGCAGATCGCGCAGATCGCGCGCCTTCCCGGTCATCAGGACCGCGAAGATCCAGAGCGATGCCGGGGTGCGGCAGGTCTGCGGCTGGCCGGCCCGGTAGGTGTCCGCGATGACGCGCAGCCGGGCCATGCCCTTCTCATCGGTCCACACGTCCTGGCCGTGGTCCATGCTGGCCAGTTGGATCAGGGCGACCTGACGCCGGGCCTCCTGGAGCAGCTCGGGCCGCATGGGCGGCGGAGCGTCGGTGCAGCGCTCGTGGAGGGACGGCGCGGGCTCGGCGGGCGGGGCGAAGGGGTCCGGGCCCAGCGCGGCGGCGGCGTCGGCCCATTGCAGGGCGTCGGTGCGCAGATCGCGCATCTGCCAGTACCAGCACAGCGAGAGCACCATGCACAGCGCCTCCTGCTCGTCGCGGGCGGCGACGGCGCGGCGCAGGGCGGTGCGGAGGTTCTCGTACTCGCGCTGGAGGAGACCGATGACGGAGCGCTGTTCGGCGCCGCGGAGTCCGGGCTCCGCGCCGCGGGCCAGCTCCCGGAAGTACACCAGGTGGCGCCGTTCCACGGTGTCCCGCTCCTCGGCGCCGTCGAGCCGTTCGGCGGTGTACTCCGCGACGGTCTCCAGCAGCCGGTAGCGCATCCCTCCGTCGTCGGCGGGTGCGGCGACGACCAGGGACTTGTCGACGAGCGAGCCGAGCAGCCCGGCGACCTCGCGCGCGTCCTCGGGACCGTCCGCGCAGACGGCCTCGGCCGCGGCCAGGGTGCAGCCGCCCGCGAAGACCGACAGCCTGCGCAGGACGGCCCGCTCGGAGGTGTCGAGGAGGTCCCAGGACCAGTCGACGACGGCACGCAGGGTCTGCTGGCGCGGCCGTACCGTACGGGCTCCGCTGGTGAGCAGGCGGAACCGGTCGTCGAGCCGGTCGGCGATCTGGCGCGGGGTGAGCATCCGCAGCCGGGCCGCGGCCAGTTCGATGGCGAGCGGCAGTCCGTCGAGGCGGCGGCAGATCTCGGCGACGGCCGCCGCCGTCTCCTCGTCCGCGTCGATCCGGAAGCCCGGCTTCGCGGCGGCGCCGCGGTCGGCGAGCAGCCGCAGCGCCATCGGGTCGGGCAGCGGGCCGAGGGGGCGGACGAACTCGCCCGGCACCCCGAGGGGTTCGCGGCTGGTCGCGAGCACGGTGACGTCCGGGCAGCGGGCGAGCAGATGGTCGACGAGGGCGGCGGCGGCCCCGACCAGGTGTTCGCAGTTGTCCAGGAGGAGCAGCAGGTGGCGCCCGGAGCAGTGTTCGGTGAGGCGGACGAGGGGGTCGCCGGCGTTTCCTTCGACGACCCGGAGTTCCTCGGCGCCCGCCCCGCGCAGGACGGTCTCGCGGGCTCCGAGGGCCGTCAGCACGGCCTCCGGTACGGCCTCGGGGTCGTCGACGGGGGCGAGTTCGACCAGCCAGACGCCGTCCGGCCAGGCGGACGCGACGGATTCGGCGGCTTCCTGGGAGAGCCGGGTCTTGCCCGCCCCACCAGGACCCAGCAGGGTGACCAGCCGTGCGTGCGAGAGGTCCTCGCGCAGGGCGTCGATGTCGTCCTCGCGCCCGACGAAGCTGGTGAGCCTGGCCCGGAGATTTCCCTGCGGGGTGGCGGAGGTCCGGGGCGGGGAGGGGCGGTACGGGCCGGATGCCGTGGCCACCGCGGCTCCGGTGGCCGAAGCGGCCGGACGCACCGGGTCCTGGCGGAGCAGTTCCGCGTGCAGGGCGCGCAGTTCGGGTCCGGGGTCGGTGCCGAGGCGGTCGGCGAGTACGGTGCGCACCTCGTCGTACGCGGCCAGCGCCTGCGCCGTACGCCCGTCGTCGCGCAGGGCCCGCAGCCGCAGCGTCTGAAGGGGCTCGTCGATCGGGTGCTCGGCGCAGAGCGCGGCCAGTTCGGGCAGGGCCTCGTCCGCGCGGCCGAGCGCGAGGGTCGCGGCGAGTCTGCCGCGGCGGGCGTCCAGGCGCCGGGCCTCCCAGCGGGCCGCGACGGCACCGCGGTCGGGCAGATCGGCCAGGGCCGGTCCGCGCCACAGGGCGAGCGCGTCGTCGAGCACGGCGCGGGCCTTCGCCGCGTCGCCCTCCTCCAGCGCCCGCATCCCCTCCCCCGCGAGCCGCTCGAAGCGGTACAGGTCCACCGCTTCCGGCTCGACGGCGAGCAGGTAGCCGCTGTCCGCCAAGGTGATCGCGGCATGACCGAGGGCCCGGCGGAGCCGGCCGACGAGCGCCTGCAGGGCTCCCACCGCGTCGGCCGGTGGATCACCGTCCCACACCTCGTCGACGAGCACGGCGGCCGGGACGGTGCGGCCGGGACGCAGCGCGAGGACGGCGAGCAGGGCACGCAGCCGTGCCCCGCCGACGGGGACGGCCGTGCCGTCGTCGCAAAGTGCCTGGGTGGTTCCGAGGATGCAGTAGCGCACGCGCCTATTCTCCGCGACCGGGGACGGGGGGTGGACACACGTACGATCGTCTCGGTGTTCGCCGGGGGCCGGGATCGCTCGTCATACCCCCACCCTTCAGGAACCATCGCCCGGACGCGAGGCGTTTGTGGCGTGTCCCTTGTACGGTCGCACTCGCCGCCCGCTCCCCGTCCGGCCAGCCACCTGGAGTCCACCGATGACCACCGCAGCAGCCCGCAGCGACCGGCGGATCAGCCCGGTCTTTCTCGGAATCGTCGCCGTGGCGGCGGTATCGGGCTGGGCGGTGTGGACGGACTTCGCACAGCGGCCCGGTGTCCCGCTCTTCCTCTTCGTGACGGCGGCCTGGGTGGTGTCGCTCTGCCTGCACGAGTACGCCCACGCCCGTACCGCGCTCCACAGCGGGGACATCTCCGTCGGGGCCAAGGGCTACCTCACCCTGAATCCGCTGAAATACACGCATGCGCTGCTGAGTATCGTCCTGCCGGTGCTTTTCGTGATCATGGGCGGGATCGGTCTGCCCGGCGGTGCGGTCTTCATCGAGCGGGGCCGGATCAGGGGGCGCTGGAAGCACAGTCTGATCTCGGCGGCGGGCCCGCTGACGAACGTGCTGTTCGCGGTCGTCTGCACGGCGCCCTTCTGGTTGCACGCGCTGGACGGCGTCCCGGTCGTCTTCCAGTACGCGCTGGGCTTCCTGGCGCTGCTCCAGGTCACCGCGGCGATCCTGAACTTCGTCCCGGTCCCGGGGCTGGACGGTTACGGGGTGATCGAGCCCTGGCTCCCCTACCGGATCCGCCGGCAGGTCGAGCCGTTCGCCCCGTTCGGGCTGATCGCGGTCTTCGGCCTCCTGTGGATCCCCGAGGTCAACCACGCGTTCTTCGACGCGATCCACACGCTGCTGCGGGCACTGGGCATCAGCGACTTCACGACGTACTGCGGTTTCGACACGTACCGCTTCTGGCGAGCAGCCGAACCGGTCTGCGCCGTCAACGGCTGACCGTCGGCGCTCCGCGGCGCTGTCCGCCGCTCCGGGGCGCTGTGGCGGTCAGGGGCGCTGTGGCGGTCAGGGGCGCTGTGGCGGTCAGGGGCTCCGCCGGGTGTCCCTCACGCCGCTGCGGACTCGGAGCGCCGCCGGCGCACGTAGTACCACGCCATGTTGGACGAGAGCCCGGCCAGCAGCACCCAGACGATCCCGAGCCAGCTGCCCCGGGCGAACGAGATCACGGCCGCGACGACGGCCAGGACGCAGACGAGGGTGGCGTAGAGAGCGAGGCGGGGCATGGGGAGCGGCTCCTGTCCGGGGTGGTGCACGGTCCCGTCCAGTGTCCCTCATGCCCCTTTCCGCTCGCGGCAGGGTGTCGTCGGGGGCTCGCGGCAGGGTGCCGCCGGGAAGCTGTCCGGCTCAGACGTCGGTGGTCCGCAGGCCCGCGTGTGCCTTGTAGCGGCGGTTGACCGAGATGAGGTTGGCGACCAGCGACTCGACCTGGTGGGCGTTGCGCAGCCGCCCGGCGAAGATGCCGCGCATGCCCGGGATCCGGCCTGCCAGCGCCTGGACGAGGTCGGTGTCGGCGCGGGCCTCGCCCAGCACCAGCACATCGGTGTCGATCTCCTCGATGGCCTCGTCCTGGAGGAGCACCGCCGACAGGTGGTGGAAGGCGGCGGTGACCCGGGACTCCGGCAGCAGGGCGGCGGCCTGCTCGGCGGCGCTGCCCTCCTCGGGCTTCAGGGCGTAGGCGCCCTTCTTGTCGAAGCCGAGCGGGTTGACGCAGTCGATGACGAGCTTGCCCGCGAGCTCGTCACGCAGCGACTCCAGGGTCTTGGCGTGGCCGTCCCACGGCACGGCCACGATCACGACGTCGCTGCGCCGGGCGCACTCCGCGTTGTCCAGGCCCTCGACACCGTGGCCCAGCTCGGCGGCGGCGGCCTGTGCGCGCTCGGCGGCACGGGAGCCGATGATCACCTTCTGGCCGGCGCGGGCGAAACGGTAGGCGAGTCCGCGGCCCTGCGGTCCGGTGCCGCCGAGCACGCCGACGGTCAGCCCGGACACGTCGGGGAGGTCCCAGGGGTCCTTGGCCGGAGGCTTGGGTGCGCTGCCACTGTCATTCGTAGTCATGGCTTCGACACTACTGCCCGCGATGAAGGGAAACGCTCCGTCGCGGGCCGGTCGTCGGACCGCTGCGGGCCCGTCGTCCGGACCGCTGCAGGCCCGCCGGCGGCCCGCTGTCGGCCCGTCGTGGGTCGCGCGGTCCGGATCTCGCCCCGCGGGGCCCCGTTCGCATGGTTCCGGCGGCGTTCGCCGGTGGCGGGTGCCGGTCCTGGGGCATGATGCCGGGCCATGGATGCCGTACGCGTCGCCCTGCTGCGTGAAGTGCTCGCCGGGACCGAGTGGCCCGCGGCGGTCCGGCGGTTCGCCGGGGCGCTCAGGTCGTCCGTCGTCCCGCACGGCGGTGGACTGCTGCTGGTGGGAACGGCGGCGTACGAGCCGTGGCATCTGGCGGCCCATCTGGTCGACGAGTCCACCTGGTCCGGGCGGCCGGAACTGATCCCCACCCTCGTACGCCACCGGGTGGAGCCGGGCGATCCGGCCCACCTGACCGTCGGCCTGGGCCGGATCGAGGCCGCCGGACGGGGCGAGACACTGCTCCTGGTGGCCCCGGCGCGGCCAGGAGCCGGGCTGCTGGAGCGGGTGCACGACGCCCGCCGGGCCGGGGCGACGGTGCTCTCGCTGAACGACGGCGACCCGGAGGTGCGGGGGCTCGCCCACGAGACCCTGGCGGTGACCGGCGCCGACGATGTCGACCTGGACACCGTGCAGCACCTGGTGAGCGCGGCAGCCGGGGAGAACAGCTCCCCCGCGCCGCGCGGGGGTCGCGGCTTCCGGGACCGGCTGTCCCGGCTCGCCGACCGGCTGACGGCGCCGCCGCCGGCCCGGTGGTGAGAGCCCGGCGTTCACGCGAGCCGGGCTGCCCGACGGCCCGGCGGCCCGGCAGTCCGACGGCCCGGCGGCCCGGCTCGCGAGCCGTTGCGAAAATATGTTGCACAGGATGTCCGCGGCGACACACGATGGCCCCTCGTGACCTCATCTCCTTCCCCGGCCGCTCGTCTGACCGCCCTGCTGCCGGACCTCGCACCCCTGCGTTCCTCGGCCGACTTCCGGCTGCTGTGGATCCAGGGCCTGGTGACGTACTTCGGCAGCTTCATGGCGTTGATCGCGCTGCCGCTCCAGATCAAGGAGCTGACGGGTTCACCGCTGGCCGTCGGCGCGATGGGCGCGGTCGAACTGGTGCCGCTGATCGTCTTCGGCCTGTACGGCGGGGCGCTCGCAGACTCCGCGGACCGCCGCAAGGTGATCCTGGGCACCGAGGCGGGGCTGGGCCTGCTCGCCCTGGTACTCCTGGTCAACGCCGCGCTGCCGGAACCGACGCTCTGGCCGCTCTACCTGGTCGCGGGCGGGGTCTCCGCGCTCTCCGGGCTCCAGCGACCCGCGCTGGACTCCCTGATGGCCCGGATCGTGCCGCACGACCAGCTGACCGCAGCCGCCGCGCTGAACTCGCTGCGCTGGCAGTTCGGCGCGATCACCGGCCCCGCGGTGGCAGGACTGGTGGTGGCCTACGCCGGACACGCCACGGCGTACACGGTCACGGTGGTCACCTTCGCCGTGTCCGTGCTCCTCTGCCTGCGGCTGGCGCCCGCGCCGCCCGCCCGGGACAGCGGCAGGCCCTCCCTGCGTGGCATCGCCGAGGGAGCGCGGTACGCCTGGAGCCGGCCGGTGCTCCTGGGGACGTACGCGGTCGACCTGGCGGCGATGTTCTTCGCCTTCCCGAACACGATCTTCCCGTTCCTCGCCGACGAGCTGGACGCCGAGTGGTCGCTCGGCCTGATGTACGCGGCGGGGTCGGTCGGCTCGCTGGCCCTGGGCCTGACCAGCGGCTGGACGTCACGGGTACGCCGGCACGGACTGTTCGTGGTGTTCGGGGCGGCGGTCTGGGGGCTGGCGATCGCGGCGGCCGGCTGGTTCGACACCGTGTGGCTCGTGCTGGTCTGCCTCGCGGTGGCGGGCGCGGGCGACATGCTCAGCGGTCTGGGCCGCTCCACGATCTGGAACCAGACCATCCCGGAGGAGCTGCGGGGCCGACTGGCGGGCATCGAGGTGCTCTCGTACAGCGTCGGCCCCCAGCTGGGTCAGGTGCGGGCCGGAGCGATGGCGGGCTGGACGGGAACCCGCTCCGCGATCTGGAGCGGGGGTGTGGCGTGCGTGGCCTCGGTCGCGCTGCTCACGGCGGCCCTGCCGAAGCTGCTGACGTACGACGCGGAGACGGACGAGGACGCGGTCCGCAGGCGCGCACAGCGCACGGCACAGGAGACGGCCGGATCCAGCGCCACCGTCGCGTGAGGAACGGGCCGGAAGCACCCCCGGCCGACAGCGCGCCCCCACTGCGGCAACCCCGGCTCGGCAGCGCGCCACGCCGTCGAGCCGGGCGGCGAAACCCGGCCGGTGCCGTGCCCGGGCCGTCGGACCGGACCTCTGCCCCGGCCGGTGCCGCGCTCACGCCGTCGAACCGGGCCACCTGCCCTGACCTGCGGCGCGCTCACGCCTCCGGGTCGGGCGGAGTGCCCCGGTCGTGCCATCGCGGATCCGTCTCCCATTCGAGATTCCGCTCCTGCGCCGTCCGCATCGCGTGCTCCGCCTCCTCGCGGGAGGTGTACGGCCCGAAACGGTCCTTGGCCGGGCACTCGGGTCCTTCTTCGACCTTGCGGTGCTGGAGGCAGTAGTACCACTCGCCCGGCTTGCCGACCGTGCGCTTCTTGAACAGGGCCATCTTCGGCTCCTTCCCTCGGGGCCATGCTGCCCCACGCACGCTGGTTAGACTCGCTGACATGTCTGGCCAGTCGTTGCTCGTACCCGGGGAGATCACTCCCATCCGTTCCGTACCCGGAAACATCCGACGCCCCGAATACGTGGGCAAGCCGGCCCCCACCCCGTACACCGGTCCGGAGGTCCAGGACGCCGACACCATCGAGCGCATGCGCATCGCGGGGCGGATCGCCGCGCAGGCGATGGCGGAGGCCGCGAAGCACATCGCCCCGGGCGTCACGACGGACGAACTCGACCGGGTCGCCCACGCGTTCATGTGCGATCACGGCGCCTACCCGTCGACGCTCGGCTACCGGGGATTCCCGAAGTCGCTCTGTTCCTCGCTGAACGAGGTGATCTGCCACGGCATCCCTGACTCCACGGTGCTGCGCGACGGCGACATCGTGAACCTCGACGTCACGGCGTACATCAACGGCGTGCACGGCGACAACAACGCCACGTACCTGTGCGGCGACGTGGACGAGGAGTCCCGGCTGCTCGTGGAACGCACCGAGGAGTCGCTGAACCGGGCCATCAAGGCAGTCCGGCCGGGCCGGCAGGTCAATGTGATAGGGCGGGTCATCGAGTCGTACGCGAAGCGCTTCGGGTACGGGGTGGTGCGGGACTTCACCGGGCACGGGATCAACTCCTCGTTCCACTCCGGCCTGATCATCCCGCACTACGACAGCCCGCACGCGACCACCGTGATGCGGCCCGGGATGACGTTCACCATCGAACCGATGCTGACGCTGGGCAGCCACGACTACGACATGTGGGACGACGGCTGGACCGTGGTGACGAAGGACCGCAAGCGCACCGCCCAGTTCGAGCACACGCTGGTGGTGACGGAGACGGGCGCCGAGATCCTGACGCTCCCGTAACCACCCGCCCCGGACAGTTCCCTTCGTAACCATCCACTCCGGACAGTTCCCTTCGAAAGCGGCCGCCCCCGGGCGGCCGCTTTCGCGTGCGCCTCCACGGCGCCCCACTACCGCGTCCGCGTTCCACCCGCGCGGAGGCAGAACCCGGCGTATGGTTTTTACCGACAGACTGTCGGGAAGCTGTTGACTTAGGTAAGCCTAAGTAGAAAGATCGGGGATGTCGACAGCCACTGCCGCAGGCGGTCGCTGCCGACACCCATGTCCCCTTCATGTCCCCTTGCACCGCTCTTCACCCCTTCCCCTTTCGGGACTTTCCGTCCCTCCTCGGTCCCCGGAGGCCCGCCTTGGACACCACCGCCGCCACGCCCTTCTCGACGCTCATCCGCACCGCGTCGCACGAGCAGCACACCGAGGCGGAGACCTCGACCTTCATGAGCGACCTGCTGGGCGGGCACCTCGGGGTGGACGCGTACACGCGGTACACCGAACAGCTCTGGTTCGTGTACCAGGCGCTGGAGGAAGGGGCCCAGACGCTGCGGAACGACCCGGTCGCCGGTCCGTTCATCCAGCCCGAGCTGATGCGCACCCCCGAGCTGGAGCGCGATCTCGCCCACCTGCGGGGTGACGGCTGGCGGGAGGGCCTGGAGCCGCTGCCCGCCACGGCCGCCTACGCCGCCCGGGTCGCCGAGTGCGCCCGCACCTGGCCCGCCGGTTACATCGCGCACCACTACACCCGTTACCTCGGCGACCTGTCGGGCGGTCAGATCATCCGCGACAAGGCGGAGAAGACCTGGGGTTTCGCGCGCAAGGGTGACGGGGTCCGGTTCTATGTCTTCGAGGAGATCTCCAACCCCGCCTCGTTCAAGCGGGGTTACCGCGACCTGCTGGACGCGGTGAACGCGGACGACTTGGAGAAGCAGCGCATCATCGACGAGTGCAAGCAGGCGTTCGCGCTGAACACGGCGGTGTTCCGGCAGTTGGGCGAGGTGTTCCCGCTCAGCGCGTAGGGATCCTCTGCCCTCAAGAACCCAAGCACCCAGGCACCCAGGCACTCAGGCACTCAGGCACTCGCATCGTCGCCCCGACCATCCGCCGGCCCTCGGCCCTCGGCCGTCAGCCTCGGAGAGCCAACAGGACGCGGCCCCCGATCTCCACCCTCCCGTCAGGTGCGGGTGCGGTGAGGATCTGGGAGCCGCGTCCTTGTGCGATGTTCAGGGCGCGGCCGAGCCGGTCGCTGAGCAGCAGCGCCGCCGCGCCGGTGGCCTCGTCCTCCACGATGCCGTCGTCGCGCCGCGGGAACGCCCGCGCCCTGACCCGGCCCGCCGCCTCGTCCTCCCAGGCCCATACGTACACCCAGCCCTCGCCGGGCGGCGGACCGGTCAGCGCCTCGACCTCGGCGACGGACGCGTACTGCTCCAGCGTGCGCGACGGCGCCCACTCGGGGCGGGCGGTGATCCAGGTGAATTCCCCGTCCTGGCGGGCGAAGACCTCCCCGACCGGCAGCTCCAGGATCTCCAGGTCGAGCAGCCAGGCGGTGCCGACGAGCGGATGCCCGGCAAAGGGGAGGCGGAGCCCCGGGGTGTAGATGTCGACGTGCCCGCGCTCGGGGTCGTCCACGAACACGGTCTCGCTGAAACCGAGTCGGCGGGCCAGCGCCTGCCGGGACTCTTCGTCGGGGTACGTACGCCCGTCGCGTACGACCCCGAGGGGATTGCCGTGCCGGCCGTCGGGGCCGCAGAACACGCGCAGTACGTCGATGCCTGCGGGTACGTCGAAGTCGCTGTCGCTCACGTGGGCATTCAAGCACCGCCCGGGTGACGGCCGTACGAATGGGCCGTCACCCGGGCGGTGTCGTCGGGCGGTGGTGTCCTGCGGGGCGGTCGGATCAGGCGGTACGGCGACGGCGCGTGACGATCACGGCTCCGGCGCCGGCCGCCACGACCACACCCGAGGCAGCGAGCAGAGCGCCCGTCGGCACGTCGGAGCCGGTGGCGGCGAGGGAGGCCGAACCGCCGACCGAGCCTCCGCCCACGCTGCCGCCACCGGCGGTCGTGGCGCCTCCCGCCTGGTCCGTCGAACCCGTCGAACCCGTCGAACCCGGCAGTTCGGCGTCCTTGTCGAGGGCGACGGCGACGGTCAGCGCGTCGAGCTGCTCGCCCGCCCGGTACATGCCGCCGAAAGCCTTGGTTCCGTCGGCGGTGAGGGTCGCCGGGACGGCGGAGAGGGTCACCACGCCGTCCTCGGCGGCGAGTTCGCCCTTCGGCAGCTTCAGGTCGGCGACGGCCAGGCCGGTGTACGTGGTGACCTTCTTGGTCTCGCGGTCCTTGCTGGAGACGTCCGCGATGAGGGTGCCCTTCGTCCCGTTCACCTGGATCTCCATGCCGGTGAAGGTGAGGTCGAGGGTGTAGGCGCCGTTCTCCTCGTGGCCCAGGAAGCGGACCGTGCCGTCGAAGCCGGCGTCGAGGGTCTGCTCGTCGGCGTCGAAGTGACCGGTGGCGTCCGGGAACCGGTAGCCGTCGCCGGACGCGGTGGCCCCGGCCGTCGTCTCGACCTTGCCCTGGGCTATCGGACCGGTGACGTACGTACGGAAGGACTTCTTGACGCCCCAGTCCAGGGTGCCGTCGACGATCGTGCCCTCGGCGGCGACCGGCTTGCCGGAGGCGGACGGCGACGAGGTCGAGGTGGGCTTCTGCGTGGGCCCGGTGGTCGGCTTCCCGGTCGGCTCGGTGGTCGGCTCTCCCGTCGGCTCTCCCGTCGGCTCCACGGTCGGTTCGGTGGTCGGCTCCTCGGTCGGGGCGGCGACCGGCGTCACCGAGAGCGTGGCCGGGTCGAGCGCGTCGCCCTCCTTGTACTGGCCGTTGAACGCCTCGGAACCGGCCTTCGTCAGCGTCGCCGGGATGTCCTTGAAGACCATCGCGCCGCCCGCGCCCTGGCCCGGCTTCACCGCCGACAGGTCGAGAGCCGCGAACGCCACGTCGTCCTGCGTGCCTTCCGGGGTCGTGACATCGACGGTGATCGCACCGCCGGTTCCGGCCGTGGAGAGCTTCACGTCCGAGAGCGTGATGTCGAGAACGCCCCCGTGGGCGTAGAAGTTGACGCCGCCGTCGAAGGCGGTGTCGGTGCCGTGCGTGGCCGTGTCGTAGGTGCCCTTGCCGTTGACGAAGGTGAACACACCGTTGTCGGGCGCCTGGGTGGCACCGTCCTTGACGGTGATCTTCCCGCCGGAGTACGACGCGGCGAGGTAGGAACGGAAGGACTCCTTGAAGCCCCATTCCAGGGTGCCGTCCTTCAGGTCCAGCTTCGGCGCCGCGGCGGACGGCCCGTCGGCGGCGGCGTTGTCGGCGGCGAGCGCCGGAAGGGCGAACACGGTCGCGCCGAAGGCGGCTGCCGTGGCGACAGCGGCGGCGAGAGCCAGGGGACGGCGGGTGGCTGCCATGGTTCGGTGGTCTCCTCAGAAAGTGAAACGGGGGTGGGGCGAGGGCTAGTCGTTGTTCCGTGTGCTGCCGCGGCGGCGGGCGAGGTACAGCGCGCCCGCCGCCGCGGCGAGCACGCCCGCTCCGCCGATGCCGAGATACAGCCCGGTGCGGGAGCCGGAGCCGGACGACGATGCCGCGGTGGTGGTTGCGGTCGTCGCGGCGGGCGGGTCGGACGGGTCGGGAGCGCTGCCCAGGTCGGGCAGGGCGGGCAGTTCGGCCCCGGTGTCGACGGCGACGGCCAGGGACACCGGGTCCATCGCGGTGCCCGCCCGGTAGAGCGAGCCGAACGCCTTGGCGCCGTCGGCCGTGAGGGTGGCGGGGGCTTCGGCGAGGGCGGCGAGACCGTCCTTGGGTGCGAAGTCCTTCGCGGTGAAGGTGACGAGCGGGACGGCCTGTTGGCGGTCGCCGTCGCTCAGGACGTCGGCCGAGAGCGTGCCCCTGCCCGCCCGCACCCGGACCGCGACCGCCGACAGCTTCAGGTCGAGCCCGTCGGCCGCCGTGAAGCGGACGCTGCCCGCGAAACGGGCGTCCAGGGTCTGCTCCTCCGGGTCGTACGTGCCCGTGCCCCGTGGGAAGCGGAAGAGCGCACCGCCGTCCTGGGCGCCGTCGGCGAGGGTCCATTCACCCTTGCCGATGGAGCCGGTGACGTACTCGCGGAAGGTGCGGCGCACCCCCCAGTCGACGGCGGCGTCCTCGAAGCGGCCCTCGGCCTTCTTGGACTTCGCGGTCTTCTCGGGCGTGGCGGACCTCTCGGGGGACGGGGACGCGGCCGGCTTTTCGGCAGGGGCGACGGTGTCCACGGAGAGGCTGACCGGGTCGAGCGGGGTGCCGGCCGTGTAGTAGCCGGCGAATGCCTTCGCACCCTGTGACGTCAGCGTTGCCGGAAGGGAGTTGAGGGCGACGGGCGTGGAGCCGCCCGTCATCCGGATGCCGGAGAGACCGAGGGTCGCGAGCGGCACCTGGGAGGACGAGGTGACGCGTCCGCTCCCCCGCTCCTTGCTGACCATGTCGGCGTACACGGTGCCCCTGCCGCCCGTGATGCGGACGGTGGGGCGGCTGATGGTGAGGTCCAGTTCATAGCCGCCGCCGGACTTCTTGTGGCCGACGAAGCGGACTCCGCCCGAGAAGCCCGCGGTGAAGGCGCCGCTCGCCGGATCGTAGGAACCGGTGGCGGAGTGGAAGCGGAACTGGCTGCCGCCGACCGTGGCGGCGCCCCCGGTCAGGCTCCAACTGCCGTTCGCGATGGGGCCGGTGACATAGCTCTGGAAGGAGGACTTGATGCCCCAGTCCAGTCTGCCGCCCTGCACCGTGCGGCTCGCCGCCTGCGCGGTGGTGGCCGGGAGCAGGGCTCCCCACAGCACCGCGAGCAGCGCGACAGCGAGCGGGCGGGCAGGTCTGAACGGCAGCATGGGGCCCCTCCGAGGTCCAGCGAGTGAGGTAAGGCTAACCTAAGCTATGTGCGTTCTGTGGTGGTACCCCCCTTCCACCGCATTGCCCGCAGACCATGGCCAACTTCTCGCCGCAGAAGGACAGGACGGTGCCCCAGTGCGCTTCTCGCAGGACTTCGCCCCGCCGGACCCCGGCACCCGGCGGCCGGGACGCGGGCCGGTCGGGCACCGTGGCCCCCTGGGCGCGCTCACAGCCGTCGTCGCCCTGGCCCTCCTCCTGACGGGGTGCGGCGGCGGCGGCACGGACACGGGGACTTCCGACGGCGGTTCCCGGAGTTCCCGGAGCGCCGACGCCGACCGCGTGGAGCCCCTGTCCACCGCGCCGAAGCCGCGTCTGCCGGTCACGGTGACGTCGGCGGACGGCGCGACGGTCACGGTCTCCTCGGCGGACCGGATCGTTCCGCTGACCGGCAGCCTGAGCGAGATCGTCTTCACGCTCGGTCTCGGCAAGCAGGTCGTGGCACGCGACATCACCGCCACGTTCGAACAGGCGGCGAAACTCCCGGTGGTGACCCGCGCCCATGACGTCTCGGCGGAGAGCGTGCTGTCGCTGAAGCCGACCCTCGTCCTCGCGGACACCACGACCGGTCCCGCGGAGGCCATCGGCCAGATCCGCGATGCGGGCGTTCCGCTCGTCGTCGTCGAACCGGCCAAGGAACTCGCCGATGTCGGACCCCGGATCGAGACCGTGGCGGCGGCCCTGGGCGTGCCCGACTCCGGCACCGAACTCACCTCGCGCACCCGGTCCCGGCTCGAAGCCGTACAGAAGTCCGTCCCCGCCCCGGCGGGCGGACGCACGAAGCCCCGGGTCGCCTTCCTCTATCTGCGCGGCTCGGCCTCCGTCTATCTGCTGGGCGGCCGGGAGTCCGGCGCGAGTTCGCTCCTCGAAGCGGCGGGGGCGGTCGACGCGGGCAAGGCATCCGGGCTGAAGAAGGACTTCACCGCCATCACCAGCGAAGCCCTAGCCAAGGCCGCTCCCGACGCCATCCTGGTGATGACCAAGGGACTCGAATCCGTGGGTGGCGTCGACGGCCTGGTGAAGATCCCGGGCGTCGCCGAGACCCCGGCCGGAATGGACCGGCGGATCGTCTCCGTCGACGACGGCGTGCTGCTCAACTACGGGCCGCGCACGGACCGGGTGCTGAGCGAACTGGTCGCACAGCTCTATCCGGAGGACGGGGCGGGCACGTGACCACCTCGCACGAACGGCGCTCCCGCGCCGGCGCCCCGCAGCCACCGCCCGAGCAGAACGGCCCGGCGCCCTCGAATCCCCGCCGCTCCTCCGGATTCGCCCTGACCGCGGGGCTGCTCGCCGCTCTCGTGGTGTGCGCCCTGATCTCCGCCGGGCTCGGCGCGTACGACATCCCGCTCGGCGACGTCCTCGGCTCCGTCCAGCACCGGCTCGGTCTCGGCGGAGCCGCGCTGGACCGGGTCGGCGAGAGCGTGCTGTGGAACGTACGGCTGCCGAGGGTCGTCCTCGCCCTGCTCGTCGGGGCGTCGCTGGGCTGCGCGGGCGCCCTGATGCAGGGCGTGTTCGGCAACCCGCTCGCCGAGCCCGGGGTGATCGGGATCTCCTCCGGTGCGGCGGTCGGCGCGGTCGCCTCGATCGCGCTCGGGCTGAACTTCCTCGGCAACTGGACCATCACCGTCTGCGCGTTCGTCGCCGGGCTCGTGACCGTGGCGCTGGTGTACGCGCTGTCGCGGTCGGGCGGCCGGACGGAGGTCGTGACGCTGATCCTCACCGGGATCGCGGTCAACGCCTTCGCCGGCGCGCTGATCGGACTGTTCGTCTTCTTCGCCGACAACGCGCAGGTCTCGCAGATCACCTTCTGGCAGCTCGGCTCGCTGGCCCAGGCGACCTGGCCCAAGGTGCTCGCCGTGCTGCCGTGCGCGGCGGCCGGGCTGCTCGTCGCGCCGTTCTACGCCCGGAAGCTGGACCTCCTCGCCCTGGGCGAGCGGCCCGCCCGGCATCTGGGCGTCGATGTCGAACGGCTGCGGATCGTGCTCGTCCTCGTCGTGGCGCTGCTGACCGCGGCCGCGGTGGCGGTCGCCGGAATCATCTCGTTCGTGGGGCTGCTGGTTCCGCATCTGCTGCGGATGGCGAACGGCCCGGGGCATCGCTTCCTCGTCCCCGGCAGCGCACTGGGCGGCGCTCTGGTGCTGGTGGCGGGCGATCTCGCGGCCCGTACCGTCGCCGATCCCGCCGAGTTGCCGCTCGGTGTGCTGACCGCGCTCTTCGGCAGCCCGTTCTTCTTCTGGCTGCTGCGCAGGACCCGTCGTAGGCAAGGTGGTTGGGCATGAGGGCCTTGAAGAACCCGTTCCGAGCGCGGGGCCGGCGGCTGCCCGCTCCGGCCTCCCCCGGCTCCCCCGTCGCCGAGGCGCGCGGGCTGGGGGTGCGGCTGGGACAACGGCCCGTGCTCGACGGCATCGAACTGACCGCGCACGCGGGCGAGGTGCTGGCGCTCGTCGGGCCCAACGGGGCCGGGAAGTCGACCCTGCTGGCGGCGCTGGCCGCCGATCTGGCCGCCGAGAGCGGTGAGGTGCGGATCGACGGGCGCCCGGCCGCCGACTGGTCGTCCTCCGAACTGGCCCTGCGCCGGGCCGTGCTGCCGCAGTCCGCCGCGCTGTCGTTCCCGTTCCCGGTGGAGGACGTCGTACGGATGGGGCGGGCGCCGTGGGCCGGGACGGAGCGGGCGGACGAGGACGATCCGGCCGTCGCCGCGGCGATGGCGGCCACCGAGGTGACCGAGTTCGCCGGACGGCCCTTCTCCGCACTGTCCGGCGGCGAGCGGGCCCGAGTCGCCCTGGCCCGGGTGCTGGCGCAGCGCGCCCCGCTGCTCCTGCTGGACGAGCCGACCGCGGCGCTCGATCTGCGCCACCAGGAACTGGTGCTGAGGATCTGCCGGGAGCGGGCCGCCGCCGGTGACGCGGTCGTCGTCGTGCTGCACGATCTGGGGCTGGCCGCGGCGTACGCGGACCGGGCGGCCGTGCTGCACGGCGGACGGATCGCGGTGGCGGGCCCGCCCGCCGGGGTGTTCACGGGCGAACTGCTCGGCGCGGTCTACCGGCAGCCGGTCGAGGTGTTCCCGCATCCGCGGACCGGGGTGCCCCTCGTCGTACCGACACGGGGCGCTTGACCGTCACTTGACCCTTCCATGGGTCGTTCGGGAGTCATCCGTGATCGCCCCGTTCCCGCCCCGCGGTGATGAGAGCTGAATCACTGCACGGGTGGGTATCGGTGAGGTAAGCCTCGGTTAAGTTAGGTTCGCCTCACCTGCCTTTGTCCCGTCTCATCCTCCTTCCCTCTTCGTCCTGTGGAGTCCGCATGCGAGCCGTTCGTCTCTCCGTCGTCACCGCTGCCGCGACCGTGGCCGCCCTGACCGCTGTCACGGGCTGCGCCGAGAAGAGCGACGGCAAGGGCGAGGGGGCCGTGCAGGTCGTCGCGAAGGACGACTCCTGCGAGGTCTCGAAGAAGGAACTGCCGGCCGGTCATGTCCAACTGGCCGTGCAGAACAAGGGATCGAAGGTCACCGAGGTCTACGTCCTGTTCCCGGACGACCGCATCGTCGCCGAGCGCGAGAACATCGGCCCCGGCACCCGCGCCACCATCACGGCCGAGATCAAGGCCGGTTCGTACGAGATCGCCTGCAAGCCTGGCATGAAGGGCAACGGCATCCGGCAGAAGATCGAGGTCACCGGGGACAACGCGGCCAAGCGCAGCCCCGAGATGGACAAGGCGGTCGCCGCCTACCGCACGTACGTCCAGGAGCAGGCCGACGAGACGCTGCCGAAGGCCAAGGCCTTCACGGACGCCGTCGCCGCGGGCGACATCGAGACCGCCAAGAAGCTCTACGCCGAGTCCCGGCTCGGCTGGGAGCGCACCGAGCCGGTCGCCGAGTCCTTCGGTGACATCGACCCGAAGGTCGACATCCGGGAGGACGGCCTGGAGGACGGCCAGAAGTGGACCGGCTGGCACCACCTGGAGAAGGCGCTGTGGCAGGACAAGAAGCTGGGTGCGGAGGAGAAGGCCCTCGCTCCGGTCCTCTACAAGGACCTGCTCGACTGGCAGAAGCGGGTCGGCACGGCGGACATCACCCCGACGTCGATGGCCAACGGCGCCAAGGAACTCCTCGACGAGGTCGCCACCGGCAAGGTGACCGGTGAGGAGGAGCGCTACAGCCACACCGACCTCATCGACTTCAAGGGCAATGTCGAGGGCGCGGAGAAGTCCTACGAGCTGCTGAAGCCGATCGCCTCGAAGAACGACGCGGCGCTGACGGCGTCCCTGGACAAGCAGTTCGCGGCGCTGAACGCCCTGCTGGACACGTACCGCAAGGACACCGGTTCCTACGACTTCACCTCCTACGAGAAGGTCGGCAAGGCGGACCGCAAGAAGCTGTCGGACGCGGTCAACGCGCTGGCCGAGCCGCTGTCCAAGCTCGCCGCCGCGGTGACGAAGTAGCGGACGGGAAGGCTTCGGTCATGTCCGACCAGACGCAGAGCACCGCCGGCGCCGCGGCTCCGTCCGCCGGTTCCGACAGCACCGCTCCGTCCGCCGGTTCCGACAGCGCCGCTCCGTCCCGCCGGGCACTGCTCGGCTGGGGCGGCGCCGGGCTGGCCCTGGGCGCGGTGGCGGCCGGTGGCGCGGTCGCCGCGGTGCGTACCGGGAGCGACGCGGTACCGGCCGCGGACAGTGGTGCGGCCGTGCCGTTCCACGGCGCGCACCAGGCCGGTATCGCCACCGCCGTGCAGGACCGGCTGCATTTCGCCGCGTTCGACGTGACGACGGAGGACCGCGCCGAACTGGTCGCGCTGCTCAAGGAGTGGACGCGGGCCGCCGAGCGGATGACGGCCGGTCACGCGGTCGGCGACGGCGCGTACGGCGGTCCGGCCGAGGCGCCGCCGGACGACACGGGCGAGGCGCTCGGGCTGAAACCGTCCCGGCTCACGCTCACCCTCGGCTTCGGCCCCTCGCTCTTCGCCAGGGACCGGTTCGGGCTGGAGGACAGACGCCCCGAGGCGCTCGTCGACCTGCCGAAGTTCCCCGGCGACAACCTCGAACCGGCGCGCAGCGGCGGCGATCTGTGCGTGCAGGCGTGTGCGGACGACCCGCAGGTCGCGGTGCACGCCATCCGCAACCTCGCCAGGATCGGCATGGGCCGCGCCGCGGTCCGCTGGTCCCAGCTGGGCTTCGGCAAGACGTCGTCGACGACGCCCGACGCCCAGACCCCGCGCAACATGATGGGCTTCAAGGACGGCACCCGGAACGTCTCCGGCACCGACACCGCCGCCCTGGACCAGCACGTGTGGGTGGGCGGGAAGGACGGGGCGGGCTGGATGACCGGGGGTTCGTACCTGGTGGCCCGGCGCATCCGGATGCACATCGAGACCTGGGACCGGGCACCGCTCCAGGAGCAGGAGGACGTCTTCGGCCGCGACAAGGGCGAAGGCGCACCGGTCGGCAAGTCCAGGGAGCGCGACGAGCCGTTCCTGAAGGCGATGCTGCCGACCGCCCATGTGCGGCTCGCCCATCCGGACAGCAACGGCGGTGCGACGATCCTGCGCCGCGGCTATTCCTTCACCGACGGCACGGACGGCCTCGGCCGGCTCGACGCGGGCCTGTTCTTCCTCGCCTACCAGCGGGACACCCGCGAGGCCTTCATTCCGTTGCAGCGGCGCCTCGCGGCGCACGACGCGCTCAACGCGTACATCCAGCACGTGGGTTCGGCGCACTTCGCCGTCCCGCCGGGCGTCCGCGACAAGGACGACTGGTGGGGTCGGGCGCTGTTCGCGTAGAGGAACCGACGAGGGGGGCCGCGCGACGCCGCCGCCCCTCGCCGGCCCCCTCTGCGGGGCTCAGAGAGAAAAGGAGAACCGAGACGTGTTCAGCAACTTCCTGATCGGCCTGCGCGAGGGCCTGGAGGCCTGCCTGGTCGTCTGCATCCTCATCGCCTACCTGGTGAAGACCGGCAACAGGAACAAACTGCTGCCGATCTGGACCGGTGTCGGGATCGCGGTCGTCGTCAGCCTGGCGTTCGGCGCCGGCCTCGAATTCGGTTCGCAGGAGATGACGTTCAAGGCCCAGGAGGCGCTGGGCGGCTCCCTGTCGATCATCTCGGTCGGCCTGGTCACCTGGATGGTCTTCTGGATGCGGCGCACCGCGCGGCATCTGAAGTCGGAGCTGCACGGCAAGCTCGACGCGGCTCTCGCGATGGGCACCGGCGCACTGGTCGCCACGGCTCTCCTCGCGGTGGGCCGGGAGGGCCTGGAGACCTCGCTGTTCGTGTGGCGTGCGGTGCATGCGGCGGACGACGGCTGGCATCCGATGATCGGCGCGCTCCTCGGTATCGCGGCCGCCGTGGTGCTGGGCTGGCTGTTCTACCGCGGTGCGCTGAAGATCAATCTGGCGAAGTTCTTCACCTGGACCGGCGGGATGCTGGTGGTCGTCGCCGCGGGTGTGCTCGCGTACGGCGTCCACGACCTGCAGGAGGCCGAGTTCATCGGCGGTCTCCACAACCAGGCGTTCGACATCAGCGCCACGATTCCGCCGGACAGCTGGTACGGCACGCTGCTGAAGGGCACGTTCAACTTCCAGCCCGACCCGACCGTTCTCCAGATCACGGTGTGGGCGCTGTATCTGATCCCCACTCTCGCTCTGTTCCTCGCACCGGTAGGGTTCGGACGGTCAGTGGGGGCGACGGATCAGAAGGCGCAGAAAGCAACGGATGAGAATCCTGAGGCCGATTCGGCTGGCGACGGGGATCGCGGCGGCGACGGTGCTGTCCTTGACGGCGAGCGGGTGCGTGACGGTGCACGGCGAGCTGGAAGTGGTACCGGCGGCAACGAGGTCTGAGGCCGCCGAAATCCTGAAGGAGTTCACCGCCGCGTACAACGCGGCGGACAAGGCGTACGACCCGACTCTGGACGCGGACCATGTCACGGGCGCCCTCGGGGCGATCAACCAGGCCGGGCTGAAGGCACGGCAGAAGAACAATCCGGACGGCAACGCGAACCACCGGCCGCTGGAGCTGACCGACGCCACGTATCTCATCCCGAAGAAGGCCGGCTGGCCGAGGTGGTTCCTCGCGGACACCGACTCCAACCGCGACGAGGACAACGGGAAGCTGGACACCCGCTGGCTGGTCGTCTTCGTCAAGTCCGGGCCGCGGGCCGGATGGAAGGCGTCCTATCTGTCGGTCGTCGCACCGTCGGCACTGCCCCGCTTCACGAAGGACAGTGACGGCAGGGCCGAACCGGTCACCGCGGACACCACCGAACTGGCCGTGGCTCCGGAGGACTTGGGCACCCAGTACACGGAGTACCTGCAGAAGGGTTCCCCGGACGTCTTCGCCCCCGGCAGCGCCACTTCGGGCTGGCGGGAGGCGCGCCGCACCACCCGGCGTGCGGGCTTCTCGTACCAGTACATCGACCGGCCGCTGGACAGCGGCGCGTTCGCCCCGCTCGGCCTTCGGACGGACGACGGTGGCGCGCTGGTCTTCTTCAGCAGCAAGCACTTCGAACGGCAGACAGCGGCGGCGGGGCTGCGTCCGCCGGTCAACGAGGATGTGGAGGCGCTGCTGACCGGTGAGGTGAAGTCCACCCTCACCAAGGAGCGGATCTCCGGCCAGCTGGTGTACGTCCCGAAGAAGGGGGCGGCGGACGGCAAGGTGGTCATCCTGAACCGGCTGCCGGGACTGACGTCCGCGAAGGGGTCGTGACCGGGGACGGCCTGCCCGGTCACCTCACCGACCGCTCAGCGGCTCACACGGCTCAGCGGCTCAGCGGCCACGCCACCGAGCTGTGGTCGAGATCACTCTGGTCGGCCGCGTCCGCGTATCGCGCACAGGCGTCGGTGAGCGTCTCCAGCAGCGTCAGCGGATCGGGCAGCGGGTTCTCCGGCCCCCGCTCCCACCGCACGTCCAGCTCACCGGGGAGTGCGGCCGGCGGCAGGAGTACGTAGCTGCCGCGGCAGTGCCAGCGCAGCCCGGGATGCTCGTCCATGGTCTCGGGGTGGCAGTCCAGCTCGCACGGCCACCACTCGTCCTCGTCCTCCGGCGTCCCGCGGGTGGCGGTGAAGAACAGCATCCGGTCGTCGCCGGACCGGGCGACGGGGCCGACGTCGACACCCGCGGCGAGAAGCCGCTCCAGCGCCTGACTGCCCGCGGACAGCGGAACGTCGAGTACGTCGTGGATCATGCCGGTGGCGGTGATGAAGTTGGCCTGCGGCTGGCTGCGGGCCCAGCGCTCGATCTGGGCACGGTCGGTCGTGGACTGCGTCTGCCAGGCGAAGGAGACGGGGTGCCGGGCGGGGGTGGGACAGCCGATGCGTTCGCACGAACATCGGTAGCCGATGGGGTGGGCAGCGGGTGCGATCGGCATTCCGGCCTCGGCGACAGCGAGGAGCAGCGCCTCCCGGGCGGTTTCGTCGCCCTCGCCCCGCCGCGGTTTGGGCCGACGGCGGAGCCATTGGGAAAATTTGCTCTCTGAGCCGCGATAACGGCCGAAATCGACGCCCATCTATCCCCTTACCTCAGCGTTGTCCCTGCCCCATGGTCCCACCATCCTGCGCCTCACGTGGCCCGAGTCCCGAAGCGGGGTGCGGGAGACGAAGCGGCAAGCCGGGCACTATGACAGTTCTTGTCATGAAATGACGGGTGCGCCTCCTGACCGTGACGGGCGCGCCTCCTGACCGTGACGGGCGCGCTCGCGATCAGGACGGGGCGCACCTCTCCTGACCGTGACGGGCGCGCTCACGGTCAGGACGGGTGCGCCTCTCCCGCGGGCGTGGCGGGGCGTCTCAGAGCGGTGTCAGTCCGCGCGGCGCGCAGCCGGCAGCGGGGTCACCGGTGTGCAGCAACTCATCACCGTGCGGAACCACCCGATCGGATCACTGCGCACGGACCCCGGAGAGCGGACCATGGCCTCACGCACACACCCGGTGCGATGTCTTCCGGCAGGCGACCCCTGCTTTCCGTGAGGAGCCCTCATTGCCCACCCGTCGCACGGCCGCCGCCCCTCACCGAGGCGTCGCACGCCGCACCCCCGCTCGTCGGGCCACTCCCCGCCGATACCTGATGTGCGCTCCGGCCCACTTCAGGGTGACGTACTCCATCAATCCCTGGATGGATCCCAGCAAGCCCGTGGACCTCCCCCTGGCCCAGACCCAGTGGGAGGACCTGCGCGACCGGTACCGCGCCCTCGGGCACACCGTGGAGCTGCTCACTCCCCACCCCGGGCTGCCCGACATGGTCTTCGCCGCCAACGGCGCCACCGTCATCGACGGCCGGGTGCTGGGGGCCCGGTTCGCGTACCGGGAGCGGTACGCGGAGGCCGGGGCCCATCGCGCGTGGTTCGTGGACCACGGCTTCACCGAGGTCCACGAACCGGCCCACGTCAACGAGGGCGAGGGGGACTTCGCGGTCACCGCGTCGTACATCCTGGCCGGCCGGGGCTTCAGGTCCAGCCCGCTCTCGCACGACGAGGCGCAGGAGTTCTTCGGGCGCCCGGTGATCGGGCTCGATCTGGTCGACCCGCGCTACTACCACCTGGACACGGCCCTGTCCGTGCTCGACGACGCGGGCGACGAGATCATGTACTACCCGGGCGCGTTCTCGCCGGGCAGCCGCTCGGTGCTGGCGCGGCTCTTCCCCCATGCGCTGATCGCCCAGGAGGCGGACGCGGCGGCGCTCGGCCTGAACGCGGTGAGCGACGGGCTGCACGTGCTGCTGCCGCAGGGCGCCACGGGGCTCCTGGAACCCTTGCGGGCGCGCGGCTTCGAGCCGGTGCCGATGGATCTGGGTGAGCTGCTGAAGGGCGGCGGCAGCGTGAAGTGCTGCACGCAGGAGCTGCGCGGGTAGCCGGGGGCGCCTGTGGCCGAAGGCGCCCCCGGAAGCCGCCCGAGCGGCCGGAGGCGGTCCGGCCCGGGGCCGTCCGGCCGGGCCCTCAGGCGCCGGACGGCCCCGTGTCGCGTGGCGGCCACGCGTCGCCCCAGGCGATGTCCCGGGCGGCCCGGTACAGCTCGCCGTGCCGCTTGGTGACCGTGGAGCGGCGCAGGGCCTCGTCACGGGTGCACAGGTCCAGCAGTACCTGCCCCTTGCGGATCTGCGGCTTGCGGATGACGCGCTCCCGGACGGGCTCCGTCCCGAAGCGGGTCGCCACGACATAGCTGAACTTCTCGTCCTCGTAGGGCAGCGAGCCGCCCTTGACCTGCCGGTGCAGCGAGGAGCGGCTGACCCGGGCCGAGAAGTGGCACCAGTCCGCGCCCGGCTCTATGGGGCAGGCGTCGTCGTGCGGGCAGGGCGCGGCGACCTCAAGCCCGGCGGCGATCAGACGGTCGCGGGCCTCGATGATCCGGTCGTAGCCGTCGGGGGTGCCCGGCTCGACGATCACGACCGCTTGTGCGGCGGCTGCCGCCGCGGCGACGAGACCGGCGCGGGCCTCTTCCGTCAGCTCCTTGAGCACGTAGGAGACGGTGATCAGGTCCGTGGGGGCGAGTTCGAGGCCCGCGCCGATGCGGGCCCGGCGCCACTCGGCGGCACGCAACGCGGGGACGCCGGAGGCGGCGGCCAGTTCACGGCCGAGGGCGAGTGCGGGCTCGGCCCAGTCCAGGACGGTGGTCCGCGGCCCCTCCCAGGCCCCTGCCACGGCCCAGCTCGCCGCTCCGGTGCCGCCGCCGACGTCGGTGTGCGTGGCGGGCACCCAGTCCGGGGCGGCCTCCTGGAGCGCGGCGAGGGCGGACCGTACCGCTTCGAAGGTCGCGGGCATCCGGTACGCGGCGTACGCGGCGACGTCGGAGCGGTCGCGGAGCACCGGGGCGTCGGTGGGGGTGGTCCCGCGGTAGTTGGCGATGAGCCGGTCGACGGCCTGGGCCGCCTGCTTGGGCGGCAGCCCGTCGAGCAGTCCGGCCAGCGCCGTGCGCAGGACTTCCGCGGTGGGGAGGGTGGCGTTCACCGACGAATTGTAGGCGGAGGTGAACCACCTGTTTCCGGCCTGCCACCGGAAGTGGAAGACGCCGGATCCGAACTGCCCCGAGGTCTCCGCCAGTTGCTACGCTGACCGGCGCGAGGTCGGGATCGCCCATAGAGGGAAACCATGAGACAGAAGATCGTGCGCCTGGTACTGGTCGGCGGAATCCTCCTGCTTGCCATGCTTCTTCTGCTGGCCACCTGCGGCAGCGGCGAGAAGAGCTCCGACAAGCCGAAGAAACAGGTCGCCGCGAGTGCGGCACCGGTGACCCAGCTCACCGTTCCCTCCGTGTTCTCCACGAAGGACGGCTGGGAACTCATCGGTACGTCGCCCGACTACGCGCTCTCCCGGACGACGGGCGCTCTCGCCTACCTCGTGCGGATCTCGGACACGCAGTACCAGCTGCGGACCATCGATTCGGAGACCGGGGAGGCCGGCTGGCACGGCGAGACCTGGCGTCCCCCGTCCCCGCAGCACTTCCCGAAGCTGCTCCCGGTCACCGTGGACGACCACGAGTACTTCGTGACGTGGGCGTACGGGAAGGTCGGCGAGAACGCGCTGACGCCTGCCGACACGATCGTCTCGCTGGACGTCTACGACGTGGAGGACGGCTCCCGGCGCCGCATCGAGGTGCCGTGGGGCTCCGTGCCGACGGTCTCCACCACCGGTCCCGGCATCCTCATCAGCGACGGCCGGACGAACAGTGCGGTGGTCGACCCGGTGTCCGGCCGGGTGTCGAAGGTCGCCGCCGACGCGCTCAAGTACCCGAAGGGCTGCAAGACCTGCAAGCAGCTCACCGAGGTGCGCGGGTTGACGGGGGCGGGGCTGCTGGTCAGCGGGGCCAAGGAGTTCTGGGTGCAGGGCGGCTGGTTCAGCCGCAATGTCGCCCCCAAGGGCACCGACCGGGTCAGCGGAATCCCGACCTCGGTGATCCCGGGGCTGATCCTGGCCAAGTGGCAGCTCGCGAAGGGGGCGAAGCGCGCCGCCACGCACGACCTGTGGGCGGTGCACGACCTGGAGACGGGCAAGCCGCTCGCCTCGGTGGAGTGCAGCAAGCCCGCGATCAAGCCGGGGCAGTACCCGCAGCTCGTCTCCGCCCCGTCGGGCAACTTCCTGGTGGCCGGGCCGCTCGCCTTCGACCTGTCGACGAAGCGGGGGTTCTGCTTCGAGGGGACGGACGGTACGAAGCCGCTGACGCTGGCGTCGGTGAACGACGAAGGCGTCGCGTACGGCGCGGCCAACGCGCGCAACGCCGCGGACGTACTGGCCGGTGGCGGCGCCCCCGTCGCGGTCGCGGTCAGGAGCGGCTCGACGGGTGCGCTGCCCTCCAACCAGCGGGTTCCGGGCGCGGTGACGTCGGACGGCGTGGGCCTGTTCCGCTGGACGGACGAGAAGGACCGCCCGCATCTGATCGGCTACCCGAGCGCGCACTAGTCCGCGTCACCGTGTCACGCGGCGGGGCACGGCCCGGCCCGCGTGACACGGCCGGGCAGTGCCGCGCCCCGCTGCTACCCGCTACGGGTGGGGCGCGGGAAGGCCGGAGCGGCGCACCCGGCGCGTGGGGCCGGCCCCGTCACGCAGCCCGCTGCCAGGGCCGGCACATCCCCAGGAAGCAGGCCATCGCGCCCACCGCGCACACCAGTTGCACGACGGCCATGGGAACGGCGGTCTCCTCGCCCGCGATCCCGACGAGCGGCGAGGCGATGGCACCGATCAGGAACGACGACGTACCGAGAAGCGCGGAGGCGGACCCGGCGGCGTGCTTCGTCCGCATCAGGGCCTGCGCGTTCGTGTTCGGCATCGCGAGCCCCATCGCCGACATCAGCACGAAGAGCCCGGCGGCCACCGGGACCAGACCCACGTCCCCGAAGACCCCGGTCGTCATCAGCAGCAGCGCCACCGCGGCCAGCACGATGACCGAGAGCCCGAAGCCGAGCGCCCTGTCCAGGCTGATCCGGCCGACCAGCACCTTGCCGTTGATCTGGCCCACGGCGATCAGACCGATCGAGTTGATGCCGAAGAGCAGGCTGAACGTCTGCGGTGAGGCTCCGTAGATCTCCTGCACGACGAACGGCGACGCGCTCACGTACGAGAAGAGGGCGGCGAAGGCGAGGCTGCCCGCGATCATGTAGCCGGTGAAGACCCGGTCGGCGAGCAGCCCGCGCATGGTGCGCAGCGCGTCGCCGATGCCGCCGGTGTGCCGGTCCTGCGGCGGCAGGGTCTCGTGCAGCCACTTCCAGACGACCAGGGTGAGCAGCACGCCGACGACGGTGAGGACGGCGAAGATCCCCCGCCAGTCGGTGAACCGCAGCACCTGCCCGCCGATCAGCGGCGCGATGACCGGTGCGACGCCCGAGATCAGCATCAGGGTGGAGAAGAACGAGGCCATCTCCAGGCCGTCGTACAGGTCGCGCACCACCGCGCGGGAGATGACGATCCCCGCCGCGCCGGCCAGCCCCTGGAGGAGGCGGAAGCCGATGAGGAGTTCCGGAGTGGGCGCGAAGACGCAGATCGCGGTGGCGACGACGTAGACGATCATGCCGAGGAGCAGCGGCCTGCGCCTCCCCCACCGGTCGCTCATCGGTCCGACGACGATCTGTCCGAGCGCCATGCCGGTGAGACAGGCGGTGAGGGTGAGCTGCACGGTCGCGGCGGAGGCGTGCAGCGAGTCGGTGACCGCGGGCAGCGCCGGGAGGTACATGTCCATGGAGAGCGGCGGCAACGCCGTGAGGCCGCCGAGAACCAGGGTGACGAGGAGTCCGGTGCGCCGGGCCGCGGTGGAGGCGGCCGGATGTCCCGGAGGTGTGCCGGTGTCCAGGGATCCCGCGGTCCCGGTCCCGGTGGTCGGTATGTGTGTGCGTTCCTGCTGGGCCCGGCTCGCGCCGCTCTCCGGCATTTCCATCTCCATGTCGTTGAATCCGCATCTATGCTCTCAGCTCAGCGGGGCTGGTCGAGACCTTTTTGGAGCAGGCATGGCGGATATGAGCGGAAAGGTGCGCTGGGGCGTACTGGCCACGGGCGGAATCGCCGCGACGTTCACCGAGGACCTGCGGTCGATGCCGGACGCGGAGGTGGTGGCCGTCGCGTCCCGTACGGACGCCTCGGCGAAGGCGTTCGCGGAGCGGTTCGGCATCCCCCGGGCGTACGGCAGCTGGGCCGACCTCGTCGCCGACGACGAGGTCGATGTGGTGTACGTCGCGACGCCGCACTCGGCGCACCGGGAAGCCGCCGCGCTGTGCCTGGAGGCCGGGAAGCACGTGCTGTGCGAGAAGGCGTTCACGCTCAACGCGCGGGAGGCGGACGAGCTGGTGAAGCTCGCCCGCGACCGCGGCCTCTTCCTGATGGAGGCGATGTGGACGTACTGCAACCCGGTGGTCCGGCGCATGACGGAGCTGGTCCGGGACGGCGCCATCGGCGATGTCCGCACCGTGCAGGCCGACTTCGGGATCGCGGGTCCTTTCGGTCCGGAGCACCGGCTGCGCGACCCGGCGCTGGGCGGCGGCGCGCTGCTGGATCTCGGGGTCTATCCGGTGTCGTTCGCGCATCTGCTGCTGGGCGAGCCGGACGGGGTGCAGGCCGACGCGCTGCTTTCGCCCGAGGGCGTCGACCTGAACACCTCGATGCTGCTGACCTGGTCGGGGGCGGGCGCCTCGGCACTGCTGAACTGCTCGATCGTCGGGGACACCCCGCAGACCGCCTCGATCACGGGCACGAAGGGGCGGATCGACTTCCCGCGCGGCTTCTTCTACCCGGAGCGGTTCGTGCTGCACCGGGAGGGGCGCGAGCCGGAGACGGTCACCGCTCCGGCGACGGGTCCGGATCTGCGCGGCATGCAGTTCGAGCAGGCCGAGGTGGCGCGGGCGCTGCGGGCGGGCGAGACGGAGTCGCCCCTGGTGCCGCTGGACGGATCCCTCGCCGTGATGCGGACGCTCGACGCGGTGCGTGAGCGCATCGGCGTCCGCTACCCGGCCGACGGCCTCGGCTGACCGGCCCCGGCCGCCAGGGCCTCGGCCTGAGTTCTGTCCTGCGGCGGTTCGACGGGCGGCGAGGCTGCCGGGGGCCTCTGATCGGGCGGCCCGCGGCGTCGGACGGCCGCCCGTCCGGCCGGGCCGGGAATGCCCCGGGGCGCGGCTGGGTTGACCTCCGGCATGAGCCGAAATCCAGGTGCCGAGGTCCTGCGCTACACCGCCTTCTCCACCGACCCGGAGGGCGGCAATCCGGCAGGGGTCGTCCTTGACGCGTCCGGCCTCGACGACGCGGCGATGCTCGCGGTGGCGGCGGAGCTGGGTTACAGCGAATCGGCCTTTCTGACCGGGAGCGGCGACCCGGGCGGCGAAGGGCCGTCGGCTGCCCGCGCCTACACGATCCGCTACTTCAGCCCGAAGGCCGAAGTCCCGTTCTGCGGCCACGCCACCGTGGCGACGGCCCTCGCGCTCGCCGAGCGCGACGGCCCCGGCGATCTGGTGTTCCACACCCGCGCGGGTGCGGTCCCGGTCACGGTCGCCCAGGAGGGCGGCGAGCTGCGCGCCACGCTCACCAGCGTCGAACCGGACGTCGTGGACATCGCCCCGGACGACCTGTCGGAGGCGCTGGCCGCCCTGGACTGGCCGGCTGCCGACCTCGACCCCGCCCTGCCGCCCCGCATCGCCTTCGCGGGCGCCCGCCACCTGGTGCTGGCCGCCGCGACGCGTGAGCGGCTCGCGGGCCTCGCGTACGACTTCGCCCGCCTCGAAGCCCTCATGCACCGGCTGGACCTGACCACGCTCCAACTGGTGTGGCGGGCATCGCCGACCGTCTTCCACGTCCGCGACCCGTTCCCGGTCGGTGGCGTGGTCGAGGATCCCGCGACGGGCGCGGCGGCGGCCGCCTTCGGCGCCTATGCGCGCACCCTGGGCCTCGTCCCGGACACCGCGGCCCTCACCCTGCACCAGGGCGAGGACATGGGCCGCCCCGGCACGCTGTCGGTGGAGCTGCGGGCGGGCGACGCCCGGGTGCGGGTGAGCGGTACGGGCACGCGGATCGAGGCGTGACGCGGAGGCGCCGCGGGGCCGTCAGCCGCTGAGGTGCCGGCGGTACCAGGACGCGTGCCGGGCGAACGCGGCCGGGAACCCTTCGCCCGGCTCCCAGCCGAAGTCCCGGCCGACCCGTTCGTCGGTGAACCAGTGGTCCACGGCGAGCATGCCGAGGTGGTGCAGCGCGTACGGGACGCCGGCGAGCCGCTCGCGGGCCGTGTCCACGTCGACGCCGGTGGTTCCCCAGGGCAGCCGGAGTTCGTCGACGACCGTGGACAGCAGCTGCGAACAGCTCACCGGATCGGGGTGGTTGACGTGGTAGACCCCGGCCGGGCTCTTCGGGGACAGCGCCGCACCGAGCAGCGCCCGGCCCAGCGCCTCCACGTCGATCATCGAGTGCCGCGCCTCGCAACCGGTCAGACCGGCCGAGAGCTGCCGGACCAGCGCGACCAGACCGGGCACGGCCCATCGGTCCCCGGCCCCGTACACGATGTGCGGGCGCAGAACGACGCCGCCGGCCGCCAGGACGTGCTGTTCGGCGGCGGCGCGGGTGCGGCTGGTGGCCGAGGACGGGGCAGGCTCGGCCTCTCCGGGCCGCAGCCGGGTGAACGGGCCCCGGCCGTAGACGGATGCCGTGCTCAGGTACACGATCCGGGTGACCCCGCAGCGGTTCGCCTCTTCGACCAGAGCACGGGTTCCATGATCATTTACGGACCGGGCGGTCGGTTCGTCGCCACCGATCCAGGAGGCGCAGTGGATCACCGCGTCGATGCCCTCGCAGCTGCCGCGCAGTGTCGCGGGGTCGGCGAGATCTCCGTACACCGTCTCGACGCCGCTCCCGGCGCTCTCCGTCGCCGATACGGCGAGGGCTGTCCTGTGGGTCATGAGACGCGGCCGGAGGCCGGGGGTGGCCCGGGCCGCGGCCACGACGTGACCGCCGATGAAGCCCGTCGCTCCGGTGATGAGTATGCGCAGTGTCATGACTGGTCATTCTGCCGGTCGCCCGGCCGGCTCCCCCGGCTCCCGGCCGTACCGTGCCGGCCGACCGGAGAGCCGAGGACGCAGGCGAAGACCTGCTCGCCGTCCTGGGTCGCCGAGACATGCACCCGGGTCGTCGCACGGTCGGCGGACGGGACGGACCGGGCCTCGATCCAGCAGGGGCGGTCCAGTTCCACGTAGCGGAGGAAGTCGGTCTTCACCGACGCCGGAAGGAAGTCGTGGCCGGGAGTGGCGGCGACGGCGGCCTGCCGGGCCGCCTCCAGCAGCAGGATGCCCGGCACATGGTCGTTGGGCCGCCCGAACAACGTCGGATGCCCGGTGTCGAGCCGCAGTTGCCACACGTTCCGCTGCGGTCCGGGTGCCAGTACGACGTCGCGTTCATCGGTCCTGCCCACCTCGGCCGGTGCGAGGGCGGGCAGGAGGGGTATCGGAGCGCCGATCACGCCCTGCCGGTCGCCCCGCAGCCTGTCGTACACCTTGGCCGAGGTGCAGCTGATGCGCCCGCCGCCGCGGGCGAGGACGGTGCCGAGGCGGTGCAGGAGCAGTTCGACGTGCATGGAGCCGAGGCTCCGGCCGCGCCGCCGGATCCGGGAGCAGGACACATCCACCGTGATGTCCCAGGACTCCTCGTCCAGGAGGAGCTGATCGGGCTCGGAGACGTACGCCAGCTCCCACATCACGAACTGGTCCCCCACCGGGACGTCGAACGCCGCGTGCCCCAGCAGCATCGTGGTCTGTCGCATGGTCTCCGCGATCAGCAGCGGGTCCTGGTAACGGCCGGACACGGGGGTGAAGAAACGGTGCGCCTGCGGCCAACGCGCCGCTACGGAGAACTGGGTGTCGGTCTGCGGCGTCCAGGCGGTCGGGAAGACGTCCTCGGCATCGGACCGGTGCACCAGATGTCTCGGGAAGGCCGGCTCCCCGTGCCTGCCTCTCAGCGCCGTCCCGTCCCCCGCGGGCGTGCTGGGGAATTCGGTGGCGTCGGCGTCCCCGACGGGCACCAAAGCGCTGTGCGAGGTGAGCTGAACCATGAATTTTCCTCCCAGGGGATCCTTACCGGGAGGGCGGGCCACCCTCGCAGTAAGATACTGACAGTCCGGTTTTCCTATCCAGCCATATCCCAGTGGCGCTGACCACGCCACGACCGAGAGAGACTCGTAGCTGATGGCACAGCAGGCGCGCGCGATCCAGACTCGGCGGTCGATCCTGGTGGCGGCCGCCGCTGTTTTCGATGAACGCGGCTACAGCAGCGCCACCATCAGTGAAATCCTCACGCGGGCCGGGGTGACAAAAGGGGCGCTCTACTTCCATTTCACCTCGAAGGAAGACCTGGCACTCGGGGTGATGGACGTGCAGCTGGACAGCGATCCGCTGCCTCCCCAGCTGACGAAGCTTCAGGAACTGGTCGATCAGGGCATGCTGCTCGCCCACCGGCTCCGTCATGAGCCGCTGGTGCGTGCCAGCGTCGGACTGGCCATGGACCAAGCCGTGGAGGGCCTCGACCGCGGCACCCCGTTCCGTGCCTGGATAGACCGGCTCGAACAGCTGCTGAACGCGGCGAAGGACCAGGGCGAACTCCTGCCGCACGTCCAGCCGCGCGAGACCGCGGAGATGCTGGCGGGTTCCTTCTCCGGTATTCAGGTGATGTCCCAAGCCCTGTGCAAGCGGGAGGACTTGGGGCGTCGGATCTCCGTCCTGCTGCATTACGTACTGCCGAGCATCTCCACCCCGGCCGTACTGGCCACCCTCGACATGGCCGAGGACCGCGGTGAGCGGCTGTTCGGCACCCTCGAAACGGTGCCCAGTCAGGCAGGCGCGTCCGGCTGACGGGCACGGGGAGCGGCGCGGCGCCGTTCCCACACCGGGGCCATGACGACGGGCAGCACCGGGTCATGACGCCCGGCAGGACGTGGAGGCCGAACTCTGCGACGTCATCGTGACGGCGATGGTCGCCCTGCGCACCCTCATCCCCGATGCGGCAGCCGTCTTCGACGGACATGTGCGGCGCATCGCGGCGCGCTCGCGGGGCCGGGTCGACTCCGCACGGAATGCCCCGGGGGCATCGTCCTGACGTCGCTCTGACGTCGTCCTGCACATTGCTCCGGCGTCCCTCTGGCCCCGTCCTGACGAAGAGTCACCCGGTATGACACGGCGGCGACCACCCGTTGAACATCGGGTGACGAGAGGGCCGCTACGATCGCGGGCACCGCAGCGAAATCAGGAGTGCCGACCGTGTCCCCACCGCGCATCGCCGTATCCATCGTCACCATGGGCGATCGCCCGCGGCAGGTCGAAGCGCTGCTCGCCTCGGTGGCCGGGCAGGACGTCCGGCCGGACCGGGTCGTCGTCGTGGGCAACGGCTCACCACTCCCGGACTTCACCGCCTTTCCCGGTCTGTCCGATCTGCCCGGCGGCGTCACGGTGATCGAGCTCGACGAGAACCTGGGCTGCCCCGGGGGCCGCAATGTCGCCCTGCGCGAGCTGGCGGAGTTCGGCGACACGGACGTCGTCATCGAGCTCGACGACGACGGACTCCTCGTCGACAACGGGGTGTTCCGCAAGGTCCAGGAGCTGTACGCCGCCGACCCGCGGCTGGGCATCGTCGGCTTCCGGATCGCCGACGAGCACGGCGAGACCCAGCGCCGCCACGTCCCGCGCCTGCGCGCGGCCGACCCGATGCGGCGCGGCCCGGTCACCGCGTTCCTGGGTGGCGGCCACGCATTCTCCATGAAGATGCTCGCCGAGACGGGGCCCTGGCCCGCGGAATTCTTCTTCACGCACGAGGAGACGGACCTGTCCTGGCGGGCGCTCGACGCCGGCTGGCAGATCCTGTACGAGCCCGATCTGCTGCTCCAGCACCCCAAGACCTCCCCGGCCAGGCACTCCGTCTACTACCGGATGACGGCCCGCAACCGCGTCTGGCTGGCACGCCGCAATCTGCCGCTCCCCCTGGTCCCGGCCTACCTGGGCGTCTGGACGCTCCTCACCGTGGCCCGCACCCGGTCCGCGACGGGCCTGCGCGCCTGGGCCGGCGGCTTCACCGAGGGGGTCCGCACGCCGTGCGGCAGGCGCCGGCCGATGCGGTGGCGCACGGTGTGGCGGATGACGAAACTGGGACGGCCGCCCGTCATCTGACCGCCGTCCCGTGTCGGGCCCGCCGGGACCACTGCGTGCTCAACGCGCCGGTCCCCCTCCGAAGGTCCCCGGCGCGGTGGCACCGTCCCCGTACGGGAGGATGCGACGCAGGAGCCCCTTGGGATGGCCCCGCTTCCGCCACTCCCTGGGGTAGCCGATCGAGACCTCCTCGAAGCGCACCCCGTCGTACCAGGTCGTGCGGGGAATGTGCAGATGTCCGTAGACCATGGCGGCCACGTTGAAGCGCCGGTGCCAGTCGGCGGTGAGTTCCGTACCGCACCACTGGGCGAACTCGGGATACGTCAGGACGGCCATCGGGTCGCGGACCAGGGGCCAGTGGCCGGCGATGACCAGCGGAATCTCCGGGTCGTGCGCGGCAAGACGCTGCTCGGTCTCCGCCACCCGCGCCCGGCACCAGGCGTCACGGCTCGGGTACGGGTCGGGGTGCAGCAGATACTCGTCGGTGCACACCACCCCCGTCTCGTGCGCGTATGCCAGGGACTGCTCCTTGGTCGTCGTGCCCGGCGCCCGGAAGCTGTAGTCGTACAGCAGGAACACCGGCGCGACGGCCACCGGTCCTTCGGGGCCGGGCCACACCGGATACGGGTCCTGCGGCGTGGACACCCCGAGCCCCCGGCACACCTCGACCAGATGCTCATACCGTTCCTGGCCCCGCAGTTGGACCGGATCGCGCGTGGGCGTCCACAGCTCGTGGTTCCCCGGGGTCCAGATCACCTTGGAGAAGCGGTCCGCGAGCAGCCGCAGCCCCCACTCCACGTCCTCGGCGTGTTCCGCGACGTCTCCGGCGACGATGAGCCAGTCCTCGTCCGATTCCGGCCGCAGCGACTCGATGATGGGACGGTTTTCCCCGATCCCGACGTGAAGGTCGCTCACCGCGAGCAGCGACCCGCGGTTTCCATCAGCACGATCGGACATGGAGACCCTTTCCCGAGGAGTGACTGAACAAGATCGTGCCTCATGGACGGTCTCGACACAGCACCCTTCGGCCGGCTGTCACGCGTGTGTCACAGGAGTTGCCAACGATTGCCTCGGGGCTCCCGAGTCGATAATCATGGGACTCACGGGTATTCGAACGGCTTGGCAGGGGGACTGGATGAAGTTCGACATGGGGGCGCAGGTTCTTACGAGTCTGTCGTCGAAGTCGCGTGGTTCGAGTGATGATCTGGGGACGTTGA